>CAZOSE010000029.1:0-10481 GCA_964582385.1 uncultured Lachnospiraceae bacterium | reverse complement strand
TATTATCTATTGCCACATGAATTACTGTCCCAACCTCATTATAGGTTTTATAATCTATATTCATTTTATTCATTAATTTATCATTACCAGCATATATTTTCTTGCCATCTACCCTGGCTATAATACCATGACCTGGAACTTCTTCTATATCAGTAATTCTGTTTTTATCAATTTCTTTACCGTAGTATTTCTTTATAGATTCAGCAATAGGATGATTTGAATAAAGTTCAACATGAGCAGTAAGTTCAAGTAACTCATCTTTAGATATACTGATTGAATTAATCTCTTGTACTTCGAATACACCTTTTGTCAAAGTTCCTGTTTTATCGAAAACTATAGTTCTAATTTGCGCTAATGTCTCCATATAATTGCTTCCCTTGACTAGTATTCCTTTTTTAGAAGCTCCGCCAATACCTCCAAAGAAACTAAGTGGTACAGATACTACAAGAGCACAAGGGCATGAAACTACAAGGAATGTAAGGGCACGGTATATCCAATCTGTAAATCTTGCACCTTGAAGAAAAAGTGGAGGTACAATAGCAATTAAAACTGCTAATATTACAACAATAGGAGTGTAGTAGCGTGCAAACTTAGTAATGAATTTTTCTGATTCTGATTTTTTACTACTTGCATTTTCAACTAAATCTAGAATCTTACTAACTGTAGATTCCTCGAATTCAGTTAAAACCTCTGCAGTGATCAGACCATTAATATTAATACTAGCACTTAGGATATTATCCCCAACCTTTACATAGAGTGGAATAGATTCACCAGAAAGTGCAGAAGTATCTATAGATGAATAACCTTCAATAATTTTTGCATCTAAGGGGACCTTTTCACCAGGTTTAATTACAATAATCTCACCAACTTTAACCTCATCAGGATCAATCTTAATGATATTACCATTCCTCTTAACATTCGCGTAGTCGGGTCTTATATCCATTAGTTCTGCAATAGATCTTCTGGACTTATTAACAGCATAGTCTTGGAATAACTCACCCACCTGATAAAATAGCATTACTGCAACACCTTCTGGATACTCACCTATAATAAAAGCTCCAATAGTTGCTATACTCATTAAGAAGTTCTCATCAAATATATTTCCATATCTAATTTTCTTAATTGATTTAAGAATAATATCATGACCCACGATAATATAACTAATTAAGAATAAGGCATAACTAAGTTCAAAAAATCTTTTACTTAATAATAAACCAACAACTGATAAGATAGCTGCCGTAATAATTCTTGCTAATCGTTTTTTCATTTCCTTGTCTCCTAAGCTTTAGTTAATATAGTATCTGGTTCAAATTTTCTAATTATTTTCTCTGCCTCTTTTATAATTCCAGACATCTTATCTTCATCTGCATCAATGACCATTCTTGTGGTCATAAAGTTAAGAGATACACTTTTTACACCATCAAGCTTACTAATTCCACCCTCAATCTTTGAAGCACAACTTGCACATTCTAAATTATTTAATATGAATTTCTTTATCATAAATTATTCCTCCCTAGAATTTAAAACTATATATAATTTTATAATCTATATTTGCCTTTTAATAATATACCTTCTTGTTATCTTAAATGTGTCTAGTATGCTCTAATCCAATTTCAAAAATATCTTCAATATGTTTATCATTTAGAGAATAGAAAACTACCTTACCTTCTCGTCTTGACTTGACTAAGTAAGCATTTCTGAGGGTACGTAATTGATGTGATATTGCTGATTTGGTCATATTTAATAATACTGCCAGATCACATACACACATTTCGTGTAACTCTAAGGCATTAATTATACTTATCCGTGTAGGATCACCATATATTTTAAAAAAGTTAGCTAGCTTTGTTAGTTCATCTTTACTACTCATATTTTCTCTTACTTTATTAACAACATCCTCATGAATAACTTCACAGTCACATAGAATCTCTTTATGCAACAATAGTGGCACCTCCTTTGTTTTTGATTTATTTCCTAAAGTATAAGCATAGTTGAGCAGCCACTCAACTGTTAATATTATTATAGTTGAATGGACGCTCAACTGTCAAGGTGTAATTTTAATATTAATACAATAATTCTATACTGTTATGGAACTACAAGAGTATATCTAGTATGAAATTCGAATGCTATATCAAAATATGAGATAACAAAAAAGGCCTAAGGTTCTCACTTTACCTTAGACCATCATTTAATAATTACAATTGTTTAATTATTCTTCCCTTAACTTAACTTTATTAGCTGCACTTCTTCGTCTTGCATCTTCTATAGCTGCATAATGTTTCTTGGTTGTATTAACATCGGTATGTCCTAAAACATCTGCTACTAAATAAATATCACCTGTTGCACGGTACAAGCTAGTACCATATGTACTTCTAAGTTTATGAGGTGTAATATTCTTGAGGCTTGTAATAAGTAAAGAGTACTTCTTAACTAATTTCTCGAGTGCTCTAACACTAATTCTTCGTTTTTGTAGGGATAGAAAAAGTGCATCTTCATGTCCTTCTTTGGTAATAATATCTTCTCTTTCAATAAGATAATCTTCTAGAGAGTTCCTAACTTCATCACCGAAGTATATTATGGCTTCATTACCGCCTTTTCTTACAATTTTGATACCATCATTATTAAAGTCAACATCATCTATGTCAAGACCAACACATTCAGAAACACGAATACCTGTGC
Source organism: uncultured Lachnospiraceae bacterium (assembly GCA_964582385.1). Taxonomy (GTDB): domain Bacteria; phylum Bacillota; class Clostridia; order Lachnospirales; family Lachnospiraceae; genus JAAYRG01. The sequence continues at coordinate 7,802 of CAZOSE010000029.1, read as the reverse complement.
CAAGGAGAAGAGTAATAATAGCTAAGTCCCTAGTTCTTGTTTTATTATGATAACTTCTTTGTTTTTCTGTCAGGTTCTCACCCGATTCAACTTCATCAAGTAGTTTAGCAACTTCATCTGCATCTAAACGAATAATTTCTTTAGTATTAATCTTTGGTAAATCAACTAATATAGCTGGATTAGATTTAATCAGTTCTTTTTTATAATAATAGCTGTAAAAACTGCGTATAGTAGTTAGTTTTCTTTTCTTTCCAGTTGCTGAGTTAATATATTCTTTTTCCTCAGACTTGTAATAGCTTAAATATTCTAAAAACTCTTCAATATCTAGGGAATCAATATATTCAAGAATCTCAATATCCATATCTCTTATTGGAAGATTCTTATAAGAAGGATTTGTATTAGAAATATATTCAAAAAAAACTTTTAGATCATAAGCGTAAGCAATTCTTGTTTTAGCTGATGTTGTAGGTTCAACCCCTCTGAAGAAATTACCGCAAAATCTCGGAAGTTCAGCAAGTAAACCCCTTAATCTTTTAGTATTTTCAATATTTAATTGTTCATGATAATTATAATCTGACATGTAATCCTCCTAGCCAAACATATGAATAAATCTTTGTTCTCATTAGAATTATAACATATTTCTAAAACAAAGACCATTATAAGGACTAGGGGATTGGCTAGGTCATATTAATATCTATTAGAAATTCTGTGAAAAGTAGTGGCTTAAAACCAGTTATAAAGTCGTAAGGTGATCGTAGAAACCGCCAGCTACTCCGCAAACTGGACACACATCTGGGACACATAAACCACTTAAGATATTACCACAACCTAGGCAAATCCATAATGATTCCTCAGGCTTACAGTATAATTGACCACTAACAATATTATTAATTGCTTCTTCATAAGCAACTACATGGTTTAGTAAGATGTTTGCAATTCCGTTGAATAAGGAAGCTATATCATTAAATCCTTCATCTATAGCTATTTGGGAGAATTGCCTATATAGGCGTAACTCTTTATCTTCTTGTTCACTAGCAGTTTGTAGATTTTCAAGGGTATTTGTTTCACCCTGTAAAATATAATATAATCTATTAGCAATAAACCTTAAATTTCTAGCATTTGTATTAAACAAAAAGCTTATTGGTATTAAAACTTCGTTGTTTGCCTTTGTTTCATAAATATCAAGAAGTGTGCTATCTTCTAATATATTGGATAAAGTAATTCGTAAGTTTATATTTGTTTGGCTTCCCTGAAAGTCCAATTTAATACCCCGCATTTACCTTACTTAATTTATATATATTATGAATTAATACATACAATTATGAATATCATTTTTTATTGCTAAAGTATATTCCAATTGAAACAAGAATTAATCCAAGAAAACTATAGATTGAAAGGTTCTCTCCAGGAACAATAATAGCAGAAGCTATAGCTCCTATTATTGGAACCATGAATTTATAAATTGTAATCTCACTAGCTTTAACATGCCTTAATATTCTGTACCATATAGTAAATGCAACTGCAGAAATCAAGATCAATGATAAAAATAATAAAAGGGAAAAGGTATTTGGAAAAGATATTAGTTTACCATAATTAAATAATCCAAAGATTAATAATATGCCTCCACCTATAGTGAGCTGCCAACCATTTAGAAGAACGGCATTAATATTCTTGCCAAGCTTTTTAGCTATAATAGTTCCAATTGCACCAAAAACACCACTAATTATAAGAAATCCCTCACCATAAACAGAAAAGTTAAGGAAAGACCCTGCATCTCCTAAGTTTGTAATATTAACTACAACCATACCAATTAGACCAAAAACCACTCCAATAATCTTTTTAGAATTTATTTTTTCGTTTTTCAATAGAAAATGGGCTAAAAAGACAACAAAAAATATATCAAATTGGGAAAGTACTGCCGATTTAACTCCTGTAGTATTTGATGATGCTATAAAGAAGAATGCGTATAATAAGGCTGTTTGAAAGAAACCTAACACTGTTAATTTTCCAAATTCCACTGGTAATTTAATTTTAGGAAAACTCTTGGTTGATAACATGTAATACATCAATACTAATATACCCGCAGAAAAGAACCTCATTCCTGCTAGGGTGATTTTTCCATAATCATTACTTATATTTAATTCTAAGTAAAGAAGTTTAAGTATAGGAAACACAAAACCCCATAATAAACAGCAAAACAAGGCTAATACTACGGATTTGCTTTTTTTCATTAGTAAACCTCCTATTATTAAATTTATATTGTTAAGTATTTAGACTTCTATTTAGATACTCATAATCTTAATTATGGCTTAAGGAAGATAAAAGTCAAATTATATTTCCATAAACATTGATTTTATCACTTTTATTTGTAATAATGACTATAAGCATTTTTGGTAATTATATCTAATAATAAGGAGCATAATAACATGATTCGAAAGATTGCAAGGTCCGGACTAAAGGGCAGAAGAAAAGATTCGTTTTTACTAGTATTTGTTATTACTTTGGCTTTTACATTTATTGTTTCAGCAATACTATTACATAGTAGTTCTGAAAAAACCAAATATGAACAAAAGTTTAATATGTTTGGTAAATGGCAAGCTTCATTACTTAATGTGAATTCCAATACATATAATAATGAAGTCATTGATGAAATATCTAAAGATTCTAATATTAGTAAACTTGGTATTAACAAATACATAGGTAAATCTGAAGGCTTTGGCCATGTTATGACTTTCAATGATGAAATGTTAGACCTTGGCAATTTTAAATTAATAGAAGGTTCAATGCCTAGTAGTAATGATGAAATTGCTTTAGAGCTAAATCAACTTAGTTATTTTACTAACCCTGTAGCCGTTGGGGATACAGTTGATTTGTCAGTTGAAATTAATCTTCTTGAATTAGACGAGAGTGAAGCTAATGACTTGTTAAACAAAAATTATATTAGTTTATTAGGAGCAGAGGAAGAAGATTACTATAAAAACTTTTATGAGAACAACAAAGAAGACGTAGATGCAACTTTAGAAAGTGCCAGTGAATATTTGTCATCACTCTTTTTAGATATTAAAGATGAAGACCTAAGGCATGAGGCGATGATTAATGAAGTTATTAGCTGGTTTATGTATGTTCCAAGCACTAATAAAAGAAATGAACAAGAGTTAGAAGAATTTGACGGGACAAGAGTATTAACGAGATCTTCTTATCTATATTTTACTGATATTGAAATAGATGAGACTAGTAATGATGCAGATAATATAGAAGCAGTAAAAAGAAATGGGGTTCTATACTCTCAAAAAGTAATAATCTCAAGACCTATGAAAATATCCGGAATCATAGAAACATATAGTAATTTGTGGGATACTAAAGAATTTCCAGTCGCCAATTCTCTAATTAGTGAAGAGGCAGGAAAATCTTTCTTAGAAAATGGTTTTTATAAAACACAGTATAATGACCTAGTTATAGACATAGAGGATTATAGTCCTCCTTTAAATTTGTTTATTGATTCTAATATGGATGTATCTAGCTTTATAGAAGAATATAAAGCAAAATATAGTGAATTAGAAAGAAACTCCTATGCTTATCCTGATTTAGCTGGTTCAACTGAAGATACACTCACATATAGTATTGTTGCCTTTGTGTTTGTAGCAACAGTCTTTGCAGTTTTCCAGATATATCTAACTCAGATGCGAAGACGTACAAGAAAACTAGCCCTACTTAAATCGATTGGAGCTTCAAATAATCAAGTAGTCCGGCTGATAATATGGGAAGGTGTTTACTTACTTATAATTAGTCTTATTATTGGTATTTTAACTGGATTTGCCCTTGCAAAAGGCTTAATACTTCTTATGAACCAAAACGAAATAAATAATTTGATATTTGATGTTAATTACAATTTATTAGCACTTGGGGTTTCTATAGGGATATTAGCAGTGATAATTGGAATGCTCTTACCAGTGATTCTGGCTATAAACATTCCCTTAACAGGTAGAATATCTAAACCACCAAAACATAAAAACTCTACTCTTAAACTTAAAACTAAAAGGGAAAAGAAAGATCTTTATAAAGTAAACAAACAAAGTTTTCTAAATATCTCAATAAGACATGTGATGTTTAATAAGAGCAAATATTTAATAACAGTTCTTTTATATACAGTTACTATAACCGTTCTAATATCATCAGTATTTCTATCCTATTTATTTTTCCAAGATTATATTAATCAGGTAATAATAGTGGATAAACCTAATTATGGATATGAAGTAGCTTATGGCATACCAAATAGAGAAATAAAAGAAGTAGTAAAAGAGATTGAATCTATAGAAGGGGTAGTCTCTGTAGATACTCATAAATCAGGTGAAAATGCATATATGTGGTATGAAACAATTAGCCTACAAGAACTTTACCCAGTATTTAAAAACATTTTACCCACACATTTATTAAGAGAACATTTTGGAGACTTAGACGAGTTTGCTAATATAGATTCTTCAAATAAGCATTTAATTGCTGAATCTCTAGTGACCAATGTGTATGGCCTTGAAGCGGATTCTTCTTTTGATAAAATTTCAAATTATCTAACTGAAGGTAATTTAAACAAAGAAAAATTTATATCAGGTGATGAAGTTCTTGTTCTAATGCCCATGTATCAAATCAATAATGAGCCTTCAATTGATAAAATTACTGATCAAAATATAATTAATAATAGTAGCTTTAAAAACAGAGTAAAGACTTTTGCTAATGTAAGTAGAGCTTATGATATATCCTACGACTTTAGGTATAAGGATATGTATAGTAAAGATTCCAGCTTAAATCCAGGTGATTCCCTATATTTATCTGTTCCAAATGAAAACTTTGAAGGTGATACTATGGGTAATGAAGTTGTAACTCATAAGGTAAAAGTTGGAGGAATTATTCATTACTTTCCTGAAATTGGAATGTGGCCCTTTGCAGATTCACTTGAGAATCCTGTTGTTATAGGCTCAAACTCCTTTTTAGGAAAACTATACCCTTCCACAATTTTTGGTCCTGGACGTTACTTTTATGAGACAAATATAGAAAGTTTAACAAACTTAATAGAAAGTCTATATCCTACTAAATTTGGTAAAACATTTTTTTATATCAATACTGATAATGAAGCTGATGAACTGAATACATTTGTAGATTTGCAAAGAATTGCTTTAGATAGGAAGTTTACTTTTATTAATTACCAGGAAAATATTAAAGCAGTATTTGCAAAAGCTTTTAATTTCACTTCTATTATTGCTGTAATTGGAGTAGTCATTGCTGGAATTTCATTAATAATACTATACAATACAACCTTATCAAAAATAGAACAAGAAAGAGACCGAATTGGTATATTACAGTCCCTAGGAGTTACTAGCAATCAATTTAACTTTCTATATTTGTTAACAGGCTTCTTAAGTACCATAACAGCTTTAATTATAGGTCACGGTATACTTTTATTAATTATATACCTTACAATGGATTATTCTTTATGGCTATATCCATTAAAGATACATATAGGTGTAAGTATTGGATTTGTAGTGTTAGCAACCCTTGTATATTATATTCCATTAAGAAAAATCATCAAAAATCAACCTGTTTATAATATAAGAAGTTTAAATAGATAAGAGAGGTAAGAATATTGAGCTTAATAAAACTAGAAAATGTAAACAAAACCTATGGTACAGGTGCTTTAGCCGTCCACGCCCTTAAGGATATAAGTTTAGAAATAGAAAAAGGATACTTTTATGCTATTGTAGGTAAAAGTGGTTCAGGAAAGTCAACAATGCTTCACATATTAGGTGCACTTGACCGTCCAACTTCTGGTAAGATGTACCTAGAGGGTGAAAGTGTTTATGATAAAAACAATAAAGAAATAACTCTAATAAGACGTAGAAGAATTGGTTTTATCTTTCAATCTTTTAATCTATTATCTGAACATAGTGTATTAGAAAACATTCTAATGCCCGCCCATTTAGATAATAAGAAACCAGATAAGGAAAGACTTGAGGAAATCGTTACTTCATTAGGTTTAGAGGACAAGCTGTCATATTTTCCTGACGAGTTATCAGGAGGCCAGATGCAAAGAGTAGCTATAGCAAGGGCTTTAATAACAAACCCTGCAATACTTCTAGCTGATGAACCAACAGGTAATTTAGATGAAAGCACAGGTAGGGAAGTTATGGAGCTTATGAAGGAATCAGCAAAGAAATTCAATCAGACCCTTATAGTGGTTACCCATGATATGGATATTGCATCAGAAGCCGATAAGGTTATTCATATTGTTGACGGAAGAGTGGAGAATTCCGTGGTAATGAGCTGATACAATATAAGAAGTTTAAATAGAAATTAAAGAATTATTAAGGAATAGAAGAAATATATCTGTTATATTATAAATATGAATCACTCTCAACCTAACTAATGGAGGGAATAAATATATGTATGCTGATATGAATAATCAACTTCAACAATTGAAACAAGATATTTATAGATATAAAAATTTAGACCTTATGTTAAAAAAGCTAAAAGTACAACTATTAGAAGAGGAATCAAAACAAAGTAAGTTAGAACTTATACTTGAGAAAGAAAACTTAGATGTAGAGAATTTCAGTAAAATGACCATCTCTAACCTTTTCTATACAATATTAGGAAGCAAAGAAGAACAACTTGAGAAGGAAAAAAGTGAAGTTCTAGCAGCAAAGTTTAAACTAGATGATATTAATAAACAAATAGAAGAAACAAAAGCCCATATTTCAAAACTAGGCTCAGAACGTAGTAAGGTTAGTAATGCACAGTTTAAATATGATGAACTATATGAAGTTAAATATAAACTTTTAAAAGAAAATGAGCCTTGGCAAGCTGATAAAATTATCCAACTTGAAGATGAAATAGCCCTATATAAATCAAATCTAAAAGAGATAAGAGAAGCAATTATTGCTGGTAACAGTGTTCGCATTAGTTTAGATAAAGTGGAAAAGAGTTTAAAGAGTGCAAAAAACTGGGGAACTTGGGATCTAATCGGTGGAGATGGTCTTATTACTAATATGGTAAAACATAACCATATTGATGATGCAAGAGACGCTGTATCTGAAGTACAATCTAAACTTAATAGGTTCACTACCGAACTAACAGATGTCAATGTATCATCTTCAATAACAATTGATATTGGTGGTTTTACTAAGTTTGCAGATTTTTTCTTTGATGGCCTTATTAGTGACTGGGTAGTTCAATCAAAAATTCGCGATTCCCAAGAAAGTGTTGAAAATGTTAGGAGAGACATAAACAAAGTCCTAGCTAATCTATCAACAATGAAAAGTAATGATGAAAAACGACTTACTGCTTTGGAATCAGAATTATCAAGAATTATTTTAAATGCCAATTAGATTTAACGGGAGCAAAGATGAGAACACGCAATAATAAAATAAGAAGAGACATAAGAAGGAACAAGAGAAAAAGAAAGTCACTTAATCTAACTAAAATCATAATGCTATTAATTGTAATATTATTGATATTGTTTATAGGACTTCCCAAAACGGGAGTGTATGCTTTTTTATTTGATAAGGGAGATAATTACATATATGACGATAAGTCTACGAATCAAATAATCAAAGACCTAAATGAGCTTAGTCCAAAAACCAGGAAATTGGCAATTATCTTTCTAGAAAAATGTGAAGAAAAGGGTCTTTCGGTAAGAATTACAGAAACCTATAGAACACAAGACAGACAAGATATGCTATATGAACAAGGAAGAAGTGCACCTGGTTCAGTTGTAACCTGGACCAAAAATAGCAAGCATAGCTCAAGACGTG
>CAZOSE010000028.1:14572-15997 GCA_964582385.1 uncultured Lachnospiraceae bacterium | reverse complement strand
GTGTATGAAAGGTCTGGCTCCTATCAATTATATGCTAATAGAATTACTTTAGACGGTGAGGGAGCCCTATTTCAAAAATACGAAGAACTTAAACAAGCCCTCCAAAGAGAAGGTTTGTTTAATCAGGATTTAAAGAAAGAAATACCAGCTTACCCTAACAAGGTTGGAGTTGTTACAGCAAGTACAGGTGCTGCTATTCAAGATATTGTTAATATTGCAAATAGAAGAAACCCTTATGTTCAGCTAATACTTTACCCAGCTCAGGTTCAAGGAGATGGGGCAGGAAAAACTATAGCTAAGGGAATTAAAACCCTTGACCAAATGGGCCTTGATACCATTATTGTTGGTAGAGGAGGGGGGTCAATAGAGGATTTGTGGACTTTTAATGAGGAGATTGTAGCAAGAGCTATATTTGATTGCAAAACCCCAATTATATCAGCTGTTGGTCACGAAACGGATGTTACCATAGCTGACTTTGTATCCGATATGCGAGCACCTACTCCATCTGCAGCAGCAGAGCTTGCAGTGTCTGATATAAGGGATATAATGGCACAAATTGATAATTACTATAGAAGTATGACTAATAAAATCAATAGTAAAATTACACATTACCGCAATGAGATAAAATACTTAAATACACGTCTATCTCATGTCAACCCTATATATCAACTACGCCAAAAGAGGCAACATCTATTAGATTTAGAACGAAGATTAGAACAAACCATGGAAATGATATTGACAGACAAAAGACATAAGCTGGCTATTTATATAGAGAAAATAGAAGGTCTTTCACCACTTAAGAAATTAAACCAGGGTTATTCTTTGGTTGTTAATGATAAAGAGCAAGTTGTCAATCGTTTAGACAAGGCTGAGATTGGTAGTGAGCTTTCAATATCTGTAATAGATGGTGAAATTAAGGTTACAGTAGTTGAAAAAACAAAGAAGGAGCGTATATAAATGTCCGAAGAAAATAAAACTTTAGAAACTTCATTTGAAGATTTGGAAAAAATAATTAAAGAGCTAGAAGGAGAAGACATTGCACTGGAAGACTCCTTCAAATTATATCAAAATGGAATGAAATTATTGAAAAACTGCAACGATGCAATAGATAAGGTTGAAAAACAATTAATTGTTTTAGGTGAAAACAGTAACGAGGAAACAGAGTAATAATAATCAAATAATATATAACAAATGTTATCTTAGTTGGTTAGTGACTAACTTGAAAGAGATTATACGGTGAATATTATGTACACATATAAAAGCAAAGATTTTAATAAGACTTTAACAGAAAAAATTGATTATATAGAAGAAGTAATAAGCAATTATTTGCCAAAAGAAGAAGGCGAGCAAAAAATTGTATTTGAAGCAATGAATTATAGTGTCTTAGGCGGTGGAAAAAGAATAAGGCCAATGCTTATGATGGAA
>CAZOSE010000028.1:592-14562 GCA_964582385.1 uncultured Lachnospiraceae bacterium | reverse complement strand
ACAATTTAGAGTGGATTCATCCCTTTATGTTAGCTATAGAGCTTATTCATAGTTACTCCCTAGTTCACGATGATTTGCCAGCGATGGACAATGATGACTACAGAAGAGGTAAGAAGACAACTCATAAAAAATATGGAGAAACTATAGGGATTTTAGCAGGGGATGGTTTGTTAAATTATGCATTTGAAACTGGAATAAAGGCATACTATAATACATCAGATTCCCAGTTAAAAGATAGGGCAATAAAAAGCTTACAAGTTCTTGGTAAGAAGGCTGGAACTTATGGAATGATAGGCGGACAGGTAATAGATACTTGTATACTTGAAGGGCAAAAGGTTACAGGACAAGATAAAATTAAGCTATTAGAAGACTTAAACCATATGTATACTTTAAAGACAAGTGGTTTAATACAGGCATCTATGATGATTGGAGCAATACTTGCTGGAGCAAGCAAAGACCAAATTGCACTTGTAGAAGATATGGCAACCAATATAGGGCTAGCATTTCAAATACAAGATGATGTACTAGATGTTACATCTACAACAGAACAATTAGGCAAACCGGTACTTAGTGATGAAAGAAATGAAAAAATTACTTATGTATCATTGCTTGGATTAGAAAAAGCAAAAGAAGAAGTAGCTTATTATTCAGAAAAGAGTTTAGATATTTACAAAGAATTTGGAACATCAAACCCATTTTTATATGATTTAATAAATATGTTGGTTAACAGAGACAAATAGATAAAGTAGAAATGAGGGTGAAGTTTTGTCTGAGATATTAGATAAGATAAGAAAAGCTAATGACATTAAAAATATACAACAATCAGACTATAGACAATTAGCAAAGGAAATTAGAAAGTTTTTATTAACAAATATAAGTAAGACTGGAGGCCATTTGGCTTCTAATCTAGGGGTTGTGGAATTGACTATTGCCCTTCATCTTTCTTTAGATTTTCCTAAAGACAAATTAATCTGGGATGTAGGCCACCAGGCTTATACTCACAAAATATTAACAGGAAGAAAAGATGGCTTTTCCCGTTTAAGGCAGTATAACGGACTTAGTGGATTTCCTAAAATTAAGGAAAGTGATTGTGATCCATTTAATACTGGTCATAGTTCAACATCTATCTCACTTGGCTTAGGAATGGCAAAAGCTAGAGACATTAAGAATGAAAACAATAAAATTACTGCAGTAATTGGTGATGGTGCCCTTTCTGGCGGACTAGCCCTTGAAGCATTAAATAATGCAGGGAGAACTAGATCAAATATGGTTATAGTTCTAAACGATAATGACATGTCAATATCTAAGAATGTGGGTGGAATGGCTAATTACCTAGGGCAGCTACGTACTGATACAAAGTACTATAATTTCAAGCAATATGTAGAAAAGACTTTAAATAGACTTCCTGCTGGTGGAAGTGCAATTGGAACAATCAAGAAATCTAAAGATTCTATAAAAAGGTTATTCATACCTGGAATGCTTTTTGAGGATATGGGTTTAACCTACATTGGACCAATTGATGGACATAATGTACAAGAAATTCTTACAGCACTAAGAAGCGCTTATAAAGCAAAAGGTGCTGTTATTCTTCATGTAAAGACAAAGAAAGGCAAGGGATATCCTCACGCAGAGAATGAACCTGATAGATTTCACGGCGTAGGCCCCTTTAATATAAAAACAGGTAAAAGTACAAACAACGGTAAAGGTATAACTTATACTGAAGTATTTTCAAAGACTATAACAGAGCTTGGAAGAAAAGATGATAAAGTAGTTGCAATATCAGCGGCTATGCCAGAAGGAACGGGATTAAAAGAATTTAGCAAAGTATTTCCTGACAGATTTACTGATGGCGGAATAGCAGAAGGTCACTGTGTAACCTTTGCAGCAGGTATGGCAAAGTGTGATACAAAACCAGTGGTTGCGATATATTCTACATTTTTACAAAGAGCATATGATGAAATGTTACATGATGTGTGTATCAATAATTTGCCTGTTACCTTTGCTATTGATAGGGCAGGTCTAGTAGGACAAGATGGGGAAACCCACCAAGGGGTTTTTGATATATCCTACTTATCCCACATGCCTAACATGACAGTTATGGCTCCTAAAAATAAAAATGAACTTGTAGATATGTTATACTTTGCCAACGACTATAAGGGCCCCATAGCCATAAGATATCCTAGGGGTGAGGCGTTCGAAGGACTTGAAGAGTTTAGACAAGATATCGAGCATTCCAAAGCCGAAGTTATTCATCAAGAAGAAAACCAAGAGGTTCTACTAATTGGCCTTGGAAGTATGGTGGAGACAGCTGTCAAAGTAAAGGACATGCTTAAAGAGAATGGAATAAAGTCTACCCTTATTAATGCACGTTTTGCTTCACCTATGGATGAAGAATTACTCCATGAATTCTCATCAAAGTGTAACTTGTGGGTAACCTTAGAAGAGAATGTTAAGACTGGTGGATTTGGCGAAGGAGTTTCGTCATTTTTAACTAATAATAATTATAATAATGTAAGGCAAATTAACATAGCAATTCCAGATACTTTTGTAGAGCAAGGTAGCCCTGATGAGCTAAAAGAGCATTTAGGCTTAGATTCTGTGTCCATTTATGAAAAAATAGTAAAAAGTTTATAAGAGTGAAATCATTGATAAATAAGAAAAAATAAGGCGGTGTGATGGACTTTACTTCTTCTTGCTTAAAACTGATTATATATATATTTAAGCAAACAAGATGGTAAATCCTTTATCTATGAAAGAAAGACTAGATATATTGTTGGTAAACAAAAACTTGGTAGATTCTCGCCAAAAGGCCAAGGCAATTATTATGGCAGGTAATGTTTTTGTAAATGGTCAAAAGGAGACTAAAGCTGGTAGCTTATTTGAAGATAGTGCTAAGATTGAAGTAAAGGGCAAGCCCTTAAAATATGTTAGCAGAGGCGGCTTTAAGTTAGAAAAGGCCTTAAAAGAGTTTAATATAGACCTAGAGGATAAGACCTGTATGGATGTAGGATCATCTACTGGTGGATTTACAGACTGTATGCTTCAAAATGGTGCTAAAAAAGTTTATGCTGTGGATGTTGGCACTAATCAATTAGTTTGGAAGCTTAGGCAAGATGATAGAGTAGTAGTAATGGAAAAAACTAATATTCGTTATGTTGAGCCAAGTCACATTCCTGAATTAATTGAATTTACATCAATTGATGTTGCTTTTATTTCTCTTAAGATAGTCCTTACTCCAGTTAGAAACCTATTAACAAATGATGGACAAGTTGTATGTCTAATAAAGCCCCAATTTGAAGCTGGCCGTGAACAAGTCGGCAAAAAGGGAGTAGTAAGGGATAGGAAAGTCCATGAAGAAGTAATAGAAAAAATAGTAATCCATAGTGTAAGTCTAGGATTTAAAATACTTAACTTAGACTTTTCACCTATAACAGGTCCAGAGGGTAATATTGAATATTTATTACATTTGCAAAAAACTAAAAATGAGCCTTTAAGTAACTTTGAAGAAGGTAGCCTTACTCCCTCAGACTGTCAAAAGTACGTAGATAATGGGAAGTTAAAGGATATATCCCAATATATAAAAGAACTGGTGGATTCCTCCCACTCTACATTAATCTTGTAAATTTATAAACCGTGTGCTAATATTATTACATGAAAACAGTAATAGGAGTTACTTATGGATAAATTTTGTTTAATTACAAATAGAAGTAAAGATGAGAATTTTGAGGTTACGAACAAGGTAGTAAAATATTTAGAAGAAAACAATAGGGAATGTATGCTACTTGAGTGCCAAGACGGTGTGTGTAGTGGACTTTATACGGATATTAGTACTATACCAAAAGACACTGATTGTATTATAGTCTTAGGTGGTGATGGTACCATATTACAGGCAGCTCATGATATACTAAGTAGTGAAGTGCCTATTTTAGGAATTAATATAGGAACTTTAGGCTTTCTTGCAGACATAGAGTTACATAATATTTATGAGGCATTAGATAGCCTATTTAATGACGAATACATTTTAGAACATAGGATGATGTTAGAAGGGGCTATTAAAAGAGAAGGTGAAGAGATTTATCTTTCTAATTCACTTAACGAAATTGTTATCGAAAGAAGTGGTTTTTCCAGAATAATATCTTTAAGTGTATATGTTAATGGGCAACTTGCTAACAGATACAGAGGAGATGGGATATTAGTTTCTACACCTACAGGATCAACAGGATATAACTTATCTGCAGGAGGTCCTGTGGTAAAACCTGATAACCAAGTGATAATATTAACGCCTATTTGTGCCCATTCTTTAAGTTCTAGGAGTATTATTCTTAATGCTAGCGATGAAATATTAGTAAAAATCGAAACAAGTAAAAAAACTCAAGATAATGAAGTAATAGCAACTTACGATGGATACGAATCCAAATTGCTCCATGCTGAAGATTTGATTGAGATAAAGAAATCAAACAAAACAACTAAGTTTGTAAAGTTTAAGTCTAATAATTTCTTTGAAACATTAAGAACAAAAATTGGTAACAGTGAGGATTATTATTTATGAAGAATGCAAGGCAAAACAAAATCATTGAAATAATAAATGCCCATGAGATTGAAACCCAGGAAGAACTATCAGAATTACTTAAAGAGGCAGGCTATAAGGTAACTCAAGCTACAATATCAAGGGATATTCGTGAACTAAAGCTAACAAAAGTTAGTGAAGAAGGAAAACAAATATATAGGGCGCTAAACACATCAGAAAATGACTTTGGTAACAAATTCATTCAGATATTAAAGAGTGGTTTTATATATATGGAAATGGCTCAAAACATTGTAGTTATCAGAACTGTTGCAGGAATGGCAATGGCTGTAGCTGCTGCCATTGATTCTATGGATATTGAAGACATAGCAGGCTGTATCGCAGGCGATGATACAATTATGTGTGTTGTTAGAACTGTAGAAGATGCACCAAAAGTTATGAAAAAATTAAACGAATTAATAAGTTCGAGTAAAGACTAAAAAAATAGTCAATTGGGAAACTCAAGTATATCTAATTATTTTTATAAAAAGGAGTGTTAAAATGGCTGGACATTCAAAGTTTGCAAACATAAAACACAAAAAAGAAAAGAATGATGCTAAAAAAGGAAAAATGTTTACTAAACTAGGTAGAGAGCTTACTGTTGCTGTAAAAGAAGCAGGATCAGACCCAGAGAATAATAGTAGGCTAAGAGATGTAATTGCAAAAGCAAAATCTTATAATATGCCTAATGATACAATAGATAGAAACATAAAAAAAGCTGCTGGTGCAGATGCATCTGTTGATTATGAAGATGTTACATACGAAGGATACGGTCCAAATGGATTAGCTATCATAGTTGATACACTAACAGATAATAGGAATAGAACTGCTTCTAATGTTAGAAGTGCCTTTACTAAAGGTGAAGGTAATGTTGGAACTACAGGCTGTGTATCATTTATGTTTGATACAGTTGGCCAAATTCTAATTGACAAAAATGAATGGGAAGGTTCTAGTGATGATCTAATGCTAGAAGCTCTAGATTTAGGAGCACAAGATTTTGTTGAGGAAGAAGATAGCTATGAAGTTATCACCGCTCCAAATGATATAGGGATTGTGCGTGAAGGCTTAGAAAAACTTGGTGTGCCTATGGTCCAAGCAGAAGTTACAAAGATTCCTCAAACATTTGTAGAATTAACAAGTGAAGGTGATATTAAGAACATGAATAAGATTCTAGAACTATTAGAAGAAGATGATGATGTTCAAGATATTTTCCACAATTGGGATATGCCAGAAGAGTAGGAGAAACATAGTAAAATTAAAAAAATATATAATCCTCCGTTTGTCACAAATAAAAAGTGATAAGTGGAGGTTTTTCCATACCAAGATTCCATACTAAATCAAAGCACTTAAGACATTTTTATGGTATACTTAAGAGGTAAAAAACAGCATTAAGAGGTAATGTGGCAGAAAGAAGCGATAAAATGAAAAAAAGTAATATCCATAATGATTTCTCAAAAGGTAGTATTGCTAAAAACATATTAAGTCTTTCAATTCCTATGATTATAGCCCAATTTGTTAATGTACTCTATAACATAGTAGATAGAATTTATATTGGACGCTTACCTGAGAATTCAACCCTAGCATTAACCGGGATAGGTTTATGCCTTCCTATAGTTACAGCAATAATGGCATTTGCCAATCTTTTTGGTACAGGTGGTGCACCTCTATGTTCCATTGCAAGGGGCCAGGGTGATAAGGATAAGGCTGAAGTTATTATGGGTAACTCTTTTGCCCTTATACTCATATTTGGTATATTACTTACAGTTGTTGGATTATTGACTAAAGATACCGCTTTATATTTATTTGGTGCTAGTAGCCAAACCTTTTCCTTTGCAAATGATTACATAAGTATCTATTTGTTAGGAACACCTTTTGTATTAATCAGTCTTGGTATGAACTATTTCATTAATTCACAGGGCTTTGCCAATATAGGAATGATAAGTGTAATTATCGGTGCTGTTACTAATATTGTATTAGACCCTATTTTCATCTTTACACTTAATATGGGTGTAAAGGGTGCTGCTCTAGCTACTGTTATTTCCCAAGGGGTTTCAGCCATTTGGGTAATGCGGTTTTTAACCAGCGACAAAGCAATACTTAGCATAAAGCCCCAATATATGCGATTAGTCCCGAGCGTAGTAAAGAAAATTATATCACTAGGCTTTTCTGGTTTTGTAATGCAGATAACTAATAGCGTTGTGCAAATTGTATGTAACATTAAGCTTGCAGAGTTTGGTGGAGACATGTACATTGGTGTGATGACTGTACTTAATTCAATCAGAGAAGTAATACACCTACCAGCTAATAGTCTTGCTATCGGTGCCCAACCAGTACTAGGTTATAACTATGGTGCTAAGGAATATGGGCGTGTTAAATCATCTATTAAATTCATAACTCTTATAACTGTCGGATATTTATTAATTACATGGTTGATATTAATGGCGATTCCAGAATTTTTTATTAAAATATTCACTCCAGAAACTGAATTAATTAAAGCAGCACTACCTGCACTAAGGATATATTTCATGGGATTCTTTCTTATGAGTTTTCAAATGTCTGGTCAAGCAACATTTGTAGCACTTGGAAAGGCAAAGCATGCTATATTTTTCTCATTACTAAGAAAAATAATAATTGTAGTTCCATTAACACTTATCTTACCCCATATTTTCAACTTAGGTATTAATGGTGTATTTATGGCAGAACCAATTTCCAACCTTCTTGGAGGAGCAGCTGCATATATAACCATGATTATTACAGTTTGGGGAGAATTAGGCTGTAAAGAGAAAAAGCGGTTTAATTAAAAAAGCTAAAATATCCTATTACAAGGATACCAAGTACAATTCGGTACCAACCAAAAGCTTTAAAGTCATTTTTCTTTATATAACCTAGTAAGAATCTGATAGCAAGAACTGATACGAAGAATGCTATTACCATACCAAGGATTAAAGCAGTAAGTTCAGGTATAGTAAAATCTAGACCAAACTTAAATAGTTTCAAGGCACTTGCACCAAACATTACAGGTATTGATAAGAAAAACGAAAATTCCGTAGCTACAAACCTTGAAGTACCTAAAATTATACCACCAAGTATAGTTGCTCCAGAACGAGAGGTTCCAGGAATTAATGCTAAAACTTGAAAAACTCCAATTAATAAGGCAGTCTTATAATCCAAATCCTTAAAAGTATCAATTCGTGTATCTTGCCCCTTGTTATTGTTTTCTACATAGATAAAAAGTATACCGTACACAATAAGAGTAAGAGCTACTGTTTGATAATTATAAAAGTGCTCATCTAACCAGTCATCAAAAAACACCCCAAGTATTCCAGCAGGTAGGACACCAACAACCACTTTAAACCAAATATTCATAGTCTCCCTTTTTTCTCTTATAGACTTCTTAGGCGAGAAAGGGTTTAACTTATTAAAATATAATAAAACAACGGCCAAAATAGCACCAAGTTGAATAACAACAAAAAACATCTCTTTAAAATCTCCAGAAAAATCAAGTTGAATAAACTCATCAACCAAGATCATATGGCCAGTACTACTAATTGGCAACCATTCAGTGATTCCCTCAACTATACCAAGTATAAATACCTTTAACATTTCAACAAAAAACTCCATAATTCTAGTTCCTCCAATTTTATGTATTAAATAAAGCCATTACTATTATATACTAAAGTACCCCTTATAACTACAAAAATCTGAAAAACTTCAGGCTACCTTTTCTAATTTTCAAAAAATGCCTATTTATGCCAAAACACCTATTCTTATCACATTTATGTTAAAATATATATTTTATAAAGGCCAAAAAAATAAACATAAAAATAAACATAAAATAAACATATGTCTTTTCCACTTGCCATATTTAAATATTAAATATAAGATAAAACAAAATCATAAAATAACAAACCATAGGAGGTAAAAACTTGTTACTAAACATACACGTAAAAGACTTTGCAATAATTGATGATGTGGAAGTTGATTTTAGAGATAGATTAAATATTTTGTCCGGTGAAACAGGTGCTGGTAAGTCTATTATTATAGGCTCTATCAATGTGGCTTTAGGCGGCAGAGTATCTACAGACATTATCAGAAAAGGAGCAGATTATGCCCTTGTGGAAGTTATCTTTCAAACAAATGATAGCTATATAATTGATAGGGTTAAAAGCTATGACTTGCCTATTGATAAGGGAGAAATCATTATTACTAGAAAAATCATGAAAAGTAGATCTACTAGTAGGATTAATGGGGAAACAACTACACTTAGAATTGTAAAGGATATTGCATCCTTGCTAATAGATATTCACGGACAGCATGAACACCAAGCACTACTTTATAATGATAAGCAATTAGATATAGTAGATCAATATGCTAAAGATAAGATTACAGATATTAAAAGGCAATTGGCTATAGAATATAAAGATTATTCTGCTAAAAAGAACAAATTAAAAGAACTGACTCTTGATAATGATATAAGACTCAGAGAAATTTCTTTTTTAGAATATGAAATCAATGAAATTAAAGAGGCCCATTTAAAGGACCAGGAGGATGAACTTCTTGGTTCGGAATTTAAAAGATTATCTAATGCTAAGACTATAGCTGAAAGACTTGGTGGGGTATATGAGTTGCTAGGTGATAGTGCTAATTCATCAGCAGCTGAAAATATTGGAAGAGCTAATAAGTATTTGGCAAAAATCGAAGAATTTGATCCTAATATAAAGGACTTATCTAATGGGTTACAAGAGATAGAATCATTAGTCAATGATTTTAATAGAGACCTATCTAATTACTTATCAAATATTGAGACTGAAGATGAAGATTTAGAGACCATTGAAAAACGTTTGGATTTAATTAATCATTTAAAAGCTAAATACGGTAATACTATTAAAGAAGTATTAAGCTATTTATGGGAACAAGAGGAAAAGCTAGAAGAGTATATTAATTATGATAAAACATTAGACAAATTGAAAAAAGATATAAAAATAAGGGAGGAGAAAGTCCTTTCATTATCAGACAAACTCTCATCAATAAGAAAACAAAAGGCTAAAGACTTATCTAATAAGCTAATAGAATCTCTTAAAGACTTGAATTTTATACATGTTAAGTTTGATATAAAATTTAACCGATTACCAGATTATAATAGTAATGGTTTTGACCAGGTTGATTTTCTAATTTCGACTAACCCTGGTGAGGGATTAAAACCATTAGCAGAGGTTGCATCAGGTGGTGAATTGTCCCGTATCATGTTAGGAATTAAAACAGTATTATCAGATAAAGATAGTATATACACTTTAATTTTTGACGAAATCGATGCAGGAATTAGTGGAAGAACGGCCCAAAAGGTTTCAGAAAAATTATCCACTATTGCAAACAATCACCAAGTTTTATGTATTACTCATTTACCACAAATTGCCTCAATGGCAGATACACATTTTATTATTGAGAAAGTTACAGATGGTAAAACAACATTCACAAATATTAGAAGGTTAAAAGAGGAAGAATCCATTGAAGAAATTGCAAGAATTCTAGGTGGTGCAAAGATTACAGATACTATCATTGAAAGCGCAAAAGAAATGAAGTCTTTGGCAAATAAAACTAAAAAATTCTAGTTTTATTTTTGTTTAAATACGTATACTAAGAAAAGTAAATTAGATTTAATTTTGGGATTTTGCAAATTATATATTTGCAAGTCCCTTATTACTATAAAAGGAGTATACGTATGATTAAGCTTAAAAAACCCCACTTAATAAAGAGATTATTTATATTATTATCAGCAGTAGCCCTAATAGGCACTTTTATTTTTGCATTTATTAGATTAGATAAAGAAATACCTGATAACATCAGGCTTACTTTAAACAAAGACGAAGAATTTAACTTTAAGTTACCAATGAATGGAAAGGTCAATTCTGCCACTGGAGTTCTTGGCATTAACAATCAGACTGTACCTGCCAATGAAATAAAGCTAGACTTGAGAGATTCCTTTACACTTAAGGCAACTGAGCTAGGTAATTACCAAATTGATTTAAAGTTATTTGGATTTTTAAATTTTAAGCAAGTTAATGTGGATGTTATAGATAATATTGAACTAATTCCAGCAGGTAATACAGTAGGGATTTATATAGAAACCAAGGGCGTAATGGTACTAGGTACTGGAATCATAAAGGCCAAGGACGGACTAAATTATGAACCTGCTCTTAATAAGCTAAGTACAGGGGATTATATTACAGCTATTAATGGTAAAGAAATTAACCATAAAGAAGAGTTAATGAATGCAATTAAGGATTCAGAGGGAAAGGGTTTATCTCTTAGAATACGTAGAAATAATGAATATTTAGAATATAATGTTACACCAGTAAAATCAGAGACTGGTGAATATAAAATAGGTGTATGGATTAGAGATGATACACAAGGAATTGGAACTATGACTTTTACAACAAAAGATGGGGAATATGGTGCATTAGGTCATGGGATTACAGACGTAGATACAAGTCAAATTGTAGAAGTAGGTCAAGGAAGTATTTATAATGCAGAGGTTATGACAATTGTAAAAGGTAAAGAAGGAAGTCCAGGGGAGTTAGTAGGGGTTATAAAACAAGAAAGTGGAAATTTAATAGGCAGTATAAACAAAAACACATCCCAAGGTATTTTTGGAAAAGTAAATAATAAATATAAAAAAAATTATGGCAAACTATTACCAATAGGTCTAAAACAAGATGTTAGAAGGGGTAAAGCCTATATTCTAAGCTGTGTAGATAGTAAAATTGAAGCATATGAAATTATAATAGAGGATGTTACACTTGGTGGATCAAACAATAATAAGGGAATAGTAATTCAAATTACAGACAAAGGTCTTCTTGAAAAAACAGGTGGTATCGTCCAGGGAATGAGTGGCAGCCCTATAATACAAGATAATAAGATTATAGGAGCTGTTACCCATGTTTTTATACAAGATTCAACAAAGGGATATGGTACTTTTATTGAAAACATGCTTTTTAATATAGAGTAAGGTTTTGGCGGTGCTAATAAAATGTAAATCAATAAATGTTAACTTGATATTATTACAAATAATTATAGAATTACTCCGTATTTTTGGTGCAAAAGATAGAAAATTCACCATATAAATAAATGTTGTCGTAAAATGCGATAATTTACCATTGATTTTGTGTCTTAATTTGGATATAATTCGAATATGGTAAAAATATCTAATACAAACCTGCTTTAAAAGAAACATATTTTGTAAAAGCAAACCACTAAATGAAAGTTTAGATTATGAAAAGTCAAATATCAATATATTATAGAATTTTTTATAACTTCCTATCATATCATATAATACAAACATTTTTCTTATAATATGAAGTTATAAAAACAATTGATATATAAGATAAGAATGGTTAAAAATTTCACAATCACGCTTGTGGTATTTTGCAGTAATTTAGACTTTTATTAGTATGCTGGGGTTAAACAAACTTATATAGTGGTTTGGATTTGTTGAGAAAAACAAGGAGGTAATAAGTAGTGAGTAATATTAGGGTAGTTATTGTAGATGACAATGAAAGAATGATTGACTTATTGGGAGACATTCTAAGCTCGGATGATGAAATCGAGGTTGTTGGTATAGCGGACAATGGCCTTGATGCAATTGAGATTATTAAAGAATGTAAGCCAGATGTAGTCCTGCTAGACTTGATTATGCCTAAACTAGACGGACTTGGAGTAATGGAACGGATTACTAGAGACAAAACAATGGATAAGATGCCATCATTTATTGTAATAACCGCAATAGGACAACAAGGAATTACGGAGCAAGCACTAGAACTAGGTGCTAGCTACTATATTTTAAAACCCTTTGACAATAACACCATTCTATCTAGAGTCAAACAGGTAAATAAAGGTGTACAAACTAAACTTATAGACAATAGTTACCGTGTTACTGCATATGAAAATAAAGAAGACTACATAGAAAGACATCTTGAAACAGATGTTACTAATATTATTCATGAAATAGGAGTCCCAGCACACATAAAAGGATATCAATATTTAAGAGATGCAATAATGATGTGTGTTAGGGATAATGATATGCTAAACTCCATTACCAAAATACTTTATCCAGCAATCGCCAAAAAGCATAAGACTACACCTAGTCGTGTAGAAAGGGCAATACGTCACGCTATAGAAGTCGCATGGAGTAGGGGTAAGATGGATACTATAGATGAACTATTTGGATATACAGTTAATAACGGAAAAGGAAAACCAACAAATTCTGAGTTTGTAGCTTTAATTGCAGATAAGATAAGGTTAGAGTATAAACAGAGAGTATAAAAAGTAACGTGATATATAAAAATAAGGGGAATAGCTTTAAAATGTTCGTGAAATATAACAAAGGTTAAGGGAGTAGATTTAAAAATAAAGGGGACAATGTAAAACAAAGGACACATAATGAAATTAAGATGATGTGTGATGCCTTGATTACATAAACATAAGTTTTGAAAACAATGCAAGGGATGTAAAATCAAAAGTTATTAAAATTGAATATCCTAAAAGCTTGTCTAAATACTTGTCAGCTTTTATTTTAACTAAATGTACTAGGTTGCATTTGGGAATAAATAGAACTTTAAAATTTTAAAAAGGGTTTGTAATAGATTATAATCAAATTACAAACTAGAGGTTTGCATACATTATAAAGCACTTAATTAGGGGGTCAATTAATTGACTCCCAAAAAAATGTTTAAAAATCTCTTCTAATTTTATACAAAAGTAGGTTTAACATTAAACCTGCTGATAATAAAGTGATAATGAAGTGTTATTTTTAAAGTCTTTGTTTTAAATCCTATTAACTTGTAATTAGCACTTGATATTTTAGGAAAATAACGTTAAAATAATAAGAGCTTGGGAAAAAAATATCAAGCCTAGTAAGGTATGTAAAATTGAATTGGAATATATACTTATCTTCATTTCAGTTTTATAATAAATTGTAAACTTTTTTAGTTAAATTTCAATTATAGGAGGAATAATATATGTCAGTAAAAGTAGCGATTAATGGTTTTGGACGTATTGGACGTCTAGCATTTAGACAAATGTTTGGTGCAGAAGGTTATGAAATAGTAGCAATTAATGACTTAACAGATCCAAAGATGCTTGCTCATTTATTAAAGTATGATTCAACTCAAGGAAAGTATGAATTATTTGATCAAGTAGAAGCGAAAGAATCTTCAATTGTAGTTGCAGGTAAAGAAATAGTTATTTATGCTGAGCCAGATGCTAAGAATTTACCATGGGCAGATCATGATGTAGATGTTGTTCTAGAATGTACAGGATTCTATACAAGTAAGGCAAAAGCTCAAGCTCACATTGATGCAGGTGCTAAGAAAGTTGTTATTTCAGCTCCAGCAGGCAATGACCTTCCAAC
>CAZOSE010000028.1:0-582 GCA_964582385.1 uncultured Lachnospiraceae bacterium | reverse complement strand
TTATTAAAATACGATACAGCACAGGGAAGATACAAATATGCTGATACTGTAGAATATGGTGAAGATTCAATCACTGTAAACGGAAAGAAGATTACAATTTACGCAAAAGCTAACGCAGCAGAACTTCCATGGGGAGAATTAAATGTTGACGTAGTATTAGAGTGTACAGGTTTCTATACATCAAAAGAAAAAGCTTCTGCTCATATTACAGCAGGTGCTAAGAAAGTTGTTATTTCAGCTCCAGCAGGCAATGATCTTCCAACAGTAGTATTTGGAACTAATCATGATATAATAAAGGCAGAAGATACAATCATATCTGCAGCTTCATGTACAACTAACTGCTTAGCTCCAATGGCAGATGCACTTAACAAGCTTGCTGAAATTGATAAAGGATACATGGTAACAATCCATGCCTATACTGGAGATCAAATGATCTTAGATGGACCACATCGTAAAGGAGACTTAAGACGTGCTAGAGCAGGAGCTTCTAATATAGTTCCAAACTCAACAGGTGCTGCTAAAGCAATAGGATTAGTTATTCCAGAATTAAATGGAAAATTAATTGGTTCAGCACAAAGAGTA
>CAZOSE010000027.1:0-16015 GCA_964582385.1 uncultured Lachnospiraceae bacterium | reverse complement strand
CGATGCTCTACCACTGAGCCATTCGCGCATATCTTGTGTTGATTAAGAGTGTTTTCTCAACCGAACAAATATCATTATAGTACATTGTTTAGACTTTGTCAACTAATATTTAAAAGTTTTTAAAAGCTGTAAAAGTTAAGGGAGCTCAGAGTTAATCTTCAAAGTAATAATATAATCATAATTCTTAAAAGACTGCCTACTAACACTATCAGACCTGAGAAAATCAACGTAAAGCCACATTTCATCTGTTACCACTAACATGTTACCAAGAGTTACACCAATATCAATTAGTTTAAGCTTACTTAACTGGTTAGAATTCATAAGATTCTTCTTACAAAAAATGTGAATACGATTTTTGTAAGCAACAAATCTCCAAGGTTGATTATTCATTGACGAGGGAGCTATTCTACCTGCTTTTAGGATAGTTCTTATACTATCACTTACATCTTCCTTATAAGTTATTATATCTTCTTCTGGAAAGCGTCTAATATTGGCTGAATTTCTATATATCTTTGACTTTCCTTCACCAAAGGCTAAAGTTAAAACATGGTCCATGGAAGAGTCACTAGCTAAATGTTCAGATACCTTCACACCACCTAAAAAGCAAGATCCAATATCTTTAGAAGCTAGGTAAATGGAAATCTGTTGCATAAGATAACCAGCATTAATATAATAACCATTATTCTTAGTTGAATATATAATTAGATAATAAGGAGCTTTAACATTAAATAGTTTCATCTTATTAAAATACTTATTACTCTGATTCTTCTTTGTACAATCAAGAATTTTAAACTCTACCTGAAGATCAGGAAACATCATTGGTAAGCTATTTGCAAAACGTAATACTAAGTCCAGTTTATCTTGGCTAAATGGTTTCATCTTATATCTTCTTATGGATTTTCTGGCCCATACAGCCTCGTATAAGTTCATAAGCATTTTCTCCCCCTATTATTGTATTAAACTAAGAATATTAATTAATTATAACATGTATGTAACATTTTATCAATTTTAAATATGAAAAATTCCTTAAATTAAAGGGTATTCCCTAGGCTTTATCATTACAAATTAGTCACAATTGTTAATTAATTATTAAAAAAGTATGATGGATATGTTACATTATCCATCATACCCTTATTTAGCTTCTTATCTTTATAATATTGCCAAGAAAATATATTTATTACAAGAAATATTCTACTCCAGCTTCAAATATCTTTTGGTCTCTTTCCCCTACAATATTAAGGGCTAGTCCATTAACCATTCTTTCAGAATGTCCCATTTTACCTAAGACTCTTCCATCAGGGCTTGTTATTGCTTCTATCCCGTGTATTGAGCCATTAGGATTGTATTTTTCATCCATAGTAGGGTTTCCTTCTAAGTCTACATATTGAGATGCAATTTGTCCATTATCAGCTAATCTCTTAATACACTCATCACTTGCTATAAATCTTCCTTCACTATGTGAAATAGCCATTTTATAAATTCCGTCTAGAGTGGCCTTTCTAAGCCAAGGTGACTTGTTAGAGACAACTTTTGTATTAACTATTTTTGCAACATGTCTACCAATAATATTCTGACTTAAAATTGGGGAATCTTCTTCTTGTGGCCTTATTTCTCCAAATGGTACTAAGCCTAACTTTATCAGTGCTTGGAAGCCGTTAGATATACCTAAAACCAAACCATCCCTTGATTCTAATAGTTCTTTTGTAGCCTCCATAAGCTTTGGATTTCTAAAAACATTGTTAATGAATTTGCCAGAACCATATGGCTCATCAGCAAGGGATAGACCACCTGGAAATGCTAGAATCTGCGCCTCTTTTATGGCTTTAGCATAAGCTTCTATGGATTCATTAATATTATCAGGACTTAAATTTGTAAATACTAATGAACTTACATTGGCACCAGCCTTTTCAAAAGCTTTTATAGTGTCATACTCACTATTTGTTCCTGGAAAAATCGGTACGAATACATTAGGTTTTGCAATTTTATTCTTATTTATATAAATCTTTTTACTATCTTTAGATGATTGGTTACCCTCTTTATCAACATCATAAAGGTATCTTGGAGCCTTCTCATCATTTTCTTTAGAAATAGTAGGAAAGACATCTTCTAGAGGATTAGTCCAACTTTCTAAGGCTTCTTCCATTGATATTACTGCCTCTTTGTAAGTAAATTGTGGCTCATAAGTAACTTTACCAACCTTTTCATGTGAAATATCCATGTCTTTAAGCTGATTAACTACTTCCTCTTCTAATTCCACAAGAATATAACCATATTGTGATCCAAATAACTGGTCTTCTTTAATATTACTATTTACACCAACACCTAGATTATTACCAAAGGCCATTTTACTAATTGCTTCTGCTAGTCCATGTCCTCCAAGGGCAAAGGCTGATTTGATTATTCCTTCTTTTGCAAGTTCAAAGATCTGGTCGTATAATTTGAGTAGGTCATCATATACTGGTAGGTCATACTCATCTTTAGCAAACTTTAATAATACTAATTGATTTCCTGCCTTCTTTAATTCAGGAGTAATAACATGTGAAACTAGTCCAACATTTACTGCAAAGGAAACAAGGGTTGGAGGTACATCTATTTCATGGAAGGAACCTGACATACTGTCTTTTCCACCAATAGAAGGAAGACCTAGTTTCATTTGAGCTTCATATGCACCTAATAATGCTGCAAGAGGCTCACCCCAACGTTTCTTATCATTGCCTAACCTTCTAAAAAATTCCTGGAAAGTTAGTCTGACTTTTCTAAAGTCTCCACCAGATGCTACTACCTTTGCAACGGATGTTAGTACTGCATAAAAGGCACCATGGAATGGACTCCAACTAGATAAATAAGGGTCAAATCCATATGACATCATAGTAACCGCATCTGATTCACCTTCTAATATAGGAAGTTTAGATATCATTGTTTGGATTGGTGTCATTTGATACTTTCCACCAAAAGGCATTGTAACACCAGCTGCACCAGCACTACTATCAAACATTTCGCTTAAACCTTTTTGGGAAGCTACATTTAAATCTCCTAGTATGGATAACCATCTTTCTTTTATTTCTTCTTTATCTAATTCCTTATTACTTACTTCTGGCTTATCTTTAGGAAGAGTTATATATGCATCTGCCTCTTGATGAGCCCCATTGGTATCTAAAAAGCTACGTGCAATATTAACTATTTCTTTATCTTTCCAAGTAAGAACTAGTCTTGGGTCTTTAGTAACATCAGCAACTACTGTCGCCTCAAGATTCTCTTCTTTAGAATACTTAAGTACTGTATCTACATCTTCTGGTGCCACTACTATAGCCATACGTTCTTGGGATTCTGAAATTGCGATTTCAGTTCCATCTAGGCCATCATACTTTTTAGGAACCTTGTCTAAATTAATATTTAAGCCGTCTGCTAACTCTCCAATGGCAACAGAAACTCCACCTGCTCCAAAATCATTACATTTCTTAATTAAACGACTTACTTCTGGATTCCTAAACAATCTTTGGATATTTCTTTCAATAGGAGGATTGCCCTTTTGAACTTCAGCTCCTGATTTCTCTATAGATTCTGTAGTATGTGCTTTGGAAGATCCTGTAGCACCACCAATTCCATCTCTTCCCGTTCTTCCACCAATAAGAATTATCTTATCACCTGGTTCTGGTTTTTCCCTTATAACATTTTTCCTTGGTGCAGCTGCCATAACAGCTCCAAGTTCCATTCTTTTTGCAACATAGTTTGGATGATATATTTCATTTACAAGTCCTGTAGCTACCCCTATTTGATTACCATATGAACTGTAGCCTTCTGCTGCTATTGTAACTATTTTTCTTTGGGGAAGCTTGCCTTCTAAAGTTTCATCTATAGGTGTTCTAGGATCAGCAGCACCTGTAATTCTCATAGCCTGGTAAACATAAGCTCTACCTGATAAGGGATCTCTAATAGCTCCTCCTAAACAAGTTGATGCCCCGCCAAAAGGCTCTATTTCGGTAGGATGATTATGGGTTTCATTCTTGAACATAATCAGCCATTCCTCTGTATTTCCATCAATCTCAACTGGCACAATAATAGAACAAGCATTTATCTCATCTGATTCTTCCAAATCATCTAGCTTACCCATAGCCTTAAGACTCTTCGCCCCAAGGGTCGCTATATCCATTAAAGAGATATACTTGTCATCCCTGTCCTTATATAGTTTATTTCTATCATTAAGATACCCTTCATATGCAGCCTCTATAGGCTTTTTATAATAACCATCTTCTATTTCAATACTAGTAAGTTCGGTTTCAAATGTAGTATGTCTACAATGATCAGACCAATAAGTGTCAAACACACGTATCTCAGCCATTGTTGGATTCCTATCTTCTTTTACATAATAACCTTGAATATGTAGGAAATCCTCTCTAGTCATTGCCAAATTTAAAGACTTGTATAATTCTTTTACTTCTTTTTCATCAAGCTTTATAAATCCATCTATTATTTCAACATCTTCTGCTTCTTCATAAACAGAAGCTAAAGTCTTTGGCTTTGCTTCCTTAGTAATTCTAGAATCAACTGGATTAACACAGTAATTAATAACTCTTTCGTATTCTTCCTTAGTTAATTCACCTGTTAAAACATAAGTTGTAGCTGTATTAATTGTTGGAGTTTCATCTTCTTTTAATAAATTAATACACTTAATGGCTCCGTCTTTCCTTTGATCAAATTGTCCAGGTAAGAATTCTACACTAAATATATAATCGTCTTCATTTTTTGGAAAAGTTTCTTCATAAAGATAATCTACAGGAGGTTCACTAAAAACCCTCTTCTTTGATTCTTCCATTACCCTTCCATCAATATTTTGAATATCATAACGAACAAGTACCCTTACATTCAACAAATTATTAAGTCCTAAATGTTTCTTTAGTTCCCCAAGCAGCCTTTCTGCTTCAACACGATATAATTCCTTCTTCTCTACATAAATTCTATAAACCCTATTCATTAGTAGTCTCCTTTCACAAAGCTTGATGGATTGGCTTTCTTAACTTGATTATATCATAAGTATGTTTATAATAATAATTAATATCCATAACATTTGTCATTAGCTTAGCTAATAAAGACAAGCTATTAATAAAACCTTTTAATACTACTTCCATTCCTTTTATTTGACCTAAAGCACTATACAAAAACAAGTAATTAGAGTAAAATATCTAATATGAAGGGAG
Source organism: uncultured Lachnospiraceae bacterium (assembly GCA_964582385.1). Lineage (GTDB taxonomy): Bacteria > Bacillota > Clostridia > Lachnospirales > Lachnospiraceae > JAAYRG01. Next base: position 10,820 of record CAZOSE010000027.1, on the reverse strand, counting down.
TAAGCGCGAATATGAAAGTTACTTATGTTTATCATAGTGGGTTTATAATTGAATTAGAAGCTGTCACTTTAGTATTTGATTATTATAAAGGAGAACTTCCTAAACTTGACCCTAAGAAACAAATATATGTATTTTCAAGTCATAGTCATCATGATCATTTTAACAAAGGTATTTTTAGTTTGATTAACACTTATCCTAATCTCTCCTTTGTCTTGTCAAGTGATGTGTTAACTTCATTAGAAGATAATGATATTTTTTCTGAATTAACCGAGGAATTAAAACAAAGGATATCTTTTATGAAAGCTAATGAGGAAAAACTCTTTTTGAATGGTAAAACTGTATCTACTACTAACTTAACAAGTGATAAATACTTAAAAATCATAACTTTAGAATCTACTGATGAGGGCGTGGCCTTTCTGGTCTCCACAGAAGGTAGAGTAATTTTCCATGCTGGTGATTTACACTGGTGGACTTGGGAAGGTGAAACTAAACAAGAATATCAAAACATGACAGATCGCTTTTTTACTGAAGTTGCAAAAATTAGTAAAGTTCCAATTGATGTTGCTTTCCTTCCCTTAGACCCAAGGCAAGAAGACCGTTTTTACTGGGGATTTGACCATTATTTAAGAACATGTGATATTAAACATGCCTTTCCAATGCATCTTTGGGAAGATTATTCACTAATTACTAGATTTAAAAACATGGAAGATTCCAAGGACTATATTGCAAAGATTATGGATATTCAAAGAGAAGGCCAAACATTTATTATCGATTAGTAGGATTCGACTATGCTAGTTCTGCAATTAACTAATTTCAATCAATACAGAAAGGAGAGTATGATAGCTTAGCTTAATCAAATAACAGCTAATCATACAAAGAAAATTATGAACTTTAGATTTGCACACAATAATATTAATGTATTAGATTTAGATAAATCTTTGAATTTTTATAAGGAGGCACTAGGCCTTGTTGAAGTACGTAGAAGTGAAGCTGAAGATGGAAGCTTTATTCTAGTATACCTAGGAGATGGTGAAACTTCCCATTCTCTAGAACTTACCTGGTTAAGAGACTGGGACCGCCCTTATAATCTAGGCGATAATGAGTTTCATCTTGCTTTCACAGTAGATAACTACGAAGAAGCTCACAAGAAACACAAAGAAATGGATTGTATATGTTACGAAAATCCATCAATGGGCATTTACTTTATTTCTGATCCGGATGGATATTGGCTGGAGATTGTACCAGAAAAGAGATAGGATTGAGGACTGTATGGAAGTAAATCTAGAACTTTATAAAGTTTTTTACTACGTTGCTGATACACTAAGTTTTTCAGAAGCTGCTAAAAGATTATATATCTCCCAGTCAGCTGTTAGTCAATCAGTAAAGATGTTAGAAACACGCTTAGATAAAACATTATTTAAGAGGAGCACCAAAAGGGTTTCACTTACCAAAGATGGTGAACTTTTATATAAACATATCGAACCTGCTCTTAATTTAATAAGCCGCGGTGAATCTCAGCTACTTAAAGCCTCTTCCATTGGTGCAAGCCAATTAAGAATAGCCTCTAGCGATACTATATGTAGATACTTCTTGGTTCCTTACTTAGATGATTTTCACCGCAAATTTCCTAATGTCCACATAAAAGTTACAAACGGGACATCTTATGAATGTGCAAAAATGCTAGAATTAAATAAGGTAGATATGATAGTTACCAATTCACCAAATACAGCACTAAATAACACAATGACAATAGAAACCATTAAAGAATTTCAAGATGTTTTTATATTAAACCCTAAATATTTTCCTATAGATGAAATTACTACCTTAAGTGAGATGCTTAAATACCCTATTTTAATGCTAACAAAAAACTCTACTACAAGTGAGTTTTTGCATAATATCTGTTTAAAGTACTCTCTAAACTTGGTTCCAGAAATCGAAATTTCTAGTAATGACTTACTTATAGATCTTGCAAGAATTGGACTTGGGATTGCCTTTGTGCCAGACTTTTGTCTAAAAGAAAACGAAGATGATTTAGTCAGTATTAATATAAAGGAAGTTCTGCCAAAAAGACATTTGATTTCTGCTTATAATGGAACAATACCATTATCACCAGCTGGTGAATACTTTATTGAAAAATTAGAACAAAAGATTAATTAGGAGGCAACAATGGATGTATTAGATTTTTTATCCAACTTGCTATTTTATGCAGTTGAACTTGGAACATACTTTTTTGAGTTTGTAGGTGTAGCAATTTTACTTATATCTGGAACTAAAGGTCTTATCAACTATATACAAAAAAACAATTTTACAGAAACCCAACTAGCAAGAGGATTAGCAACAGGACTTGAATTCTTACTTGGTGCAGAAATTCTTCACACAGTTTTAGTAAGGAACACTACAGAACTTGTTACGATTGGAGGCCTTATACTACTCCGTGGACTTTTAACTATTTTAATTCATTGGGATATAAAATCCGCAAAAGAAAAACATGATTTACAAACTCAAATTAGCAACGATTAAAACTTTTTGCTAATATTGTTTTATATTATATTTTTCTTAATTACCTTGACTTATATCTTAAAGGGTTTAAAATATATTTTATGTGTGTTTTTATTTATAAGTAAGAAAAAATATACACGACTAAAAATAACGGAGGAAGTAAAGTGAATAAAAGAATTAGATTTACAAGTTTATTATTAGCCATAGTTATGGTTTTAAGTATGACCCTTCTTGCTGGATGTGGTAAAAAAAGTAAAGAAGAAGTGGTAGTTACAATTAATGATGAAGACATCTATTTAAGCGAAGGAATGTACTATGTAGCTATGGTAGAAGCAAACTTCGGCATGATGGTAAGTAGCGAATATTGGGATACTATTGTTGAAGATGAACGTACTTTTGGAGACTTAACCAAAGAATACGTTATGGACGGACTAGTTGACATGCATATCCTATCTAAAGAAGGATTAGAGTCAGGAATTGAAATAAACGGAGAGTTAGAAACTCAGCTTAAGACAAGTGCTGTAGATTTTTACAATTCAATGTCCGACGAATTAAAAAAAATTACTGGTCTTACTGAACAGTCTATCTACGAAATTAGCGTTAAAAACTACATTGCTTCATTACAACAAAACAATTTACTTTCTGGTATTGAAATTGATATGGAAGCCATAAAGTCAGAGTATAATCGCGATGAATACAGACAATACAATACTCAGTATTTACATATCCCATTTGTTACTACTGATGAAGAAAAGAATGAGACCGAACTTACTGATGACCAAAAAGCTAATGCAAAAACCAACCTTTTAAAAGCTTTATCAGATGTAAAATCAGGAAAAACTTTTACTGAAGTTTCTGAAGAAAATGAAGATATCCAGACAAGTGTTGCTAACTTCTTACCAGGTGAAGAATCCACAGTTAGCTTAGATTACCAAAATGTTGCAATGGAACTTGAGAATGATGAAGTTACCGAAGAAATAGTTGAAACCGAAGATGGTTATTATATTATTAAAATGATAGATAATGACTCTGATGCTTATTATATGGCTGTAACAAACGATGCTGCTGGCCAAAAACAACAAGAGTTATACCAAGAAAAGCTTGATGAAATCAAGGAAGGTTATACTGTAACTATCAACGATGAGGTTTGGGATACCATTATAGTTGGTAGAACCACAATTAATCTTGAAGCCGAAGATGCTAATAATAATGATAGCGATAACTCAGATGAAACAGATAGTTCTGATGAAACTGAAGGTTCTGATGAGACAGATGGTTCTGAAGATACTGAAGGTACTGAAGACTAATAAATAACAACTCTTAAACTTATAAAGGTTACCAATAATCAGTAATTAATATAATTTAAACTATTAATTTAATTAATAACTTCGAAATGTTAATTTCTTTAGCATTTCGGAGTTTTTTATATGCCTAAAAGTTTAATTACTAGAACTTTTACGTAATCTATTTAGTTTTTATTCATATATATAATAATAAGGTTACAAAGGAGTCATAGTATGGACCAAGATTGTAGGGAGCAAATAATGAGCGAAGACTATGCTGATTTGCTGATTAATTATAGTAATCCAATTAACATAGTAGAAAGTGGCTATTGTTACTCTATCATAAACAGTAACACAGCCGTAATATATATGCCTGTCAGAGACCTACCCGATAACTATATTCAAGTCTATGGTTATGATGTTAATCCTAGTTTGTATGGCTTAATGGATATTGCAAGTATAGAAGCTTCCGGAATATCCACTCTTAGAAATCTCCCAGTAACTAATCTTAGGGGACAAAATGTGTTATTAGGTATAATAGATACAGGAATTAGCTATACACATGATGTTTTTCTTAATGGAGATGGTAGTTCACGAATAATATCTATTTGGGACCAAACTTTGCAAAGGGGAAGTCCACCAGAAGACTTTCAATATGGAACAGAATATTTGCAAGCAGAAATTAATGAAGCCCTACAATTGCCAAACCCTGAGTCACTAGTACCTACAACCGATGACATAGGTCACGGGACCTTTTTAGCCGGAATTGCTGCTGGTAATACTGTAGCCAATGAGAACTTTTCTGGAGTTGCTAGTGATTCCGAATTAGTTGTAGTTAAGTTAAAGCAATCAAAAGAATATTTAAAAGAGTTTTTTAGAATTCCAGCAGATGCTGTTGCTTATCAAGAGAACGATATTATGCTTGCTATCAATTATCTTTTGCAAGTAGCACTGCGAGTACAAAAACCAATCTCAATATGTATTGGGGTTGGCACAAGTCAAGGTGCTCATGATGAACTGGGAACCTTAAGCAGATACTTAAGTACAGTCGCTACAATCAATGGTGTAGCAGTTTCCATCGCTGCTGGTAATGAAGGCAATCAAAATCACCACTATTATGGGGTTGTTGATGCTAGAATTGAATACGATACCATAGAACTAAGAGTAAGTTCTGGTGAATATGGCTTTTCAATGGAGCTATGGGGAAATGCGCCTAATACCTTTTCTATTGATATACTTTCCCCTACAGGGGAATATATACCTCGTATTCCTGCTAGAATAAATGAATCTAGGGAGATAAGGTTTATATTTGAAGAAACAATTCTTAATATCGATTACTTCCTTATTGAATCCCAAACCGGAGATCAACTAATACTTGTACGTTTTCTAAAACCAACTGAAGGAATTTGGAGGTTTAGGGTATATGCTACTGGAGACTTAGAGCTTAGCTACCATGTCTGGCTTCCTATATCAAACTTTATTTTAGAAAGAACTTTTTTTACAGAACCCACTCCCACAACTACTGTTACTTCTCCTGGTAATACCGTAACAACAATGACAGTTACTGCTTATGACATTACAAACAATAGCCTTTATTTAAATGCTAGTAGAGGTTTCTCAAGAACAGGTATTATAAACCCTAACTTTGCTGCACCTGGAGTTAATCTCATCGGACCAGACCTTAATAACGGATTCACAATTATGAGTGGAACTAGCATAGCTGCTGCCCATACTGCCGGAATTGCCGCACTTTTATTAGAGTGGGGAGTTTCCCTTGGCAATCTTCCTACCCTTTCTTCAATTGAAATAAAAAACCTGTTAATTCGTGGAGCTATAAGAGATCCTAATAATGTATACCCAAATACAGATTGGGGCTATGGAATTGTTAACCTATTTAATACATTCATTAATATCAGAGGTGATTTATAATATATATTTTATTAACCTTAGGAGTTCTTAAGCATATATTATTATAAAATTAATTAGAGGATTTTCATGAAAAATAAAATTATATATCCTGCTCAAATGAATACTCAGTCTTTAGGAAGGCTAACAGTAAACGTTGTAGAAGATACTGGTTTTATACCTGTTCCTAATGCAATTGTACGTATAGCAAGTGAAAATGATCCAGAAACAGTTATTGCTGAGGTTAGAACAGATGAATCTGGTCAAACCCCACCTATTGAACTTGAGACACCCCCAGAAGAATATAGTTTAGAACCTGAAAGCCCAATGCCCTATAGTGAATACACCATTACAGCAACAGCAGATAATTTTGATCAAGTAGAAGTTCATGGTGCTCAAATACTAGCTAATGTCACCGCTGTTCAACCAGTTGAATTAGTTCCATCTTTAGTTGATGATCCTTATGAAGAGCATACCTTTAATGTAGAACCCCATACATTATACGGAGAATACCCTCCAAAAATAGCCGAAGACGAGATTAAACCCATAGAAGAAACCGGCGAAATTGTACTTAGCAGAGTTGTTGTACCTGAATTTATTATAGTTCATGATGGAACTCCTACGGATTCAAGTGCTCCTAATTACTATATAAGATACCGGGATTACATTAAAAATGTAGCATCATCGGAAATATATGCTACTTGGCCTGAAAGTACTATTTATGCTAATATTTTGGCTATAATGTCCTTTACATTAAACAGGGTCTATACTGAATGGTATAGGAATCAAGGATTTAACTTTACAATCACTTCTTCTACTGCCTTTGACCAAAAATGGATGAGCGGCCGCAATATATACTCTAATATAGGCTTAGCTGTTGATAGTATATTTAACAATTTTCTTTCAAGGCCTAGCGTTAGCCAACCTATATTGACCCAGTACTGTGATGGTTCAAGGGTAAGCTGTCCAGGATGGTTATCCCAATGGGGATCTAAAACCCTAGGTGACCAAGGATATGAAGCTATAGATATTTTGAGAAATTATTATGGCTCTAATATATTTATCAATGAGGCTCCTTTAGTTGCTGGTGTACCAACATCTTTCCCAGGCTTTAATCTTGATATCGGTGCATCTGGTGATTATGTAAGGCAACTTCAAGAGCAGATTAATACTATTGCCGATGTCTATTCTGCAATAGACCACATTGTAGCTGATGGCATATTTGGCCAAAGAACTAAAAATGCAGTAAGACAATTCCAGCAAATCTTTGGTCTTCCTGCAAACGGGATTGTTGACCTTCCAACCTGGTATAAAATATCTCAAATCTACGTTGGCGTAAGCAGAATCGCGGAATAAAAAAGCATTATATTACCCTAATATGTTAGACCTAAAATCCCAACGCACAAAGGTTGGTTTGATTTAATAAGGACCTTTCTTATATGATATCTCTATAGTAGAAAGTATAGTTCTAAATAACTATCTACCCCTAAGATACCACACTAGAAAGGTCCTAATTAAATACTTATAAATATGTTTTATTTAACTTCCACCGTCCAGTTTAAAATGTCAGGGGCTTTGCCTACTTGGATATTAGTAATTGTATCGTAGAACTTCTGGCTGTATTCTCCTATTTGACCACCATTAATAGTCATTATATGGTCTTCCCATCTTAGTGTGCCTACTGGAGAAATAACTGCTGCTGTTCCAGTTCCAAACACTTCTTCTAACTCGCCAGCTTGGTGTGCATCATATATTTCCTGAATTGTAATCTTTCTCTCTTCTACTGGAATGTTCCACTTATTACATAAATCTATAACTGAATATCTTGTAACACCTGGTAATATACTTCCGTTTAGCTTTGGGGTCACAATTTTACCATCAATTTTGAAGAAAATATTCATAGCCCCAACTTCTTCTACGTACTTACGCTCTACTCCATCTAGCCATAACACCTGTGAATAACCTTCATTGTCTGCTTTAACTTGAGATGCTAGAGATGCTACGTAATTACCACCTGTTTTAGCTTCACCAATTCCACCTCTTACCGCTCTTACATAGTCGTCTTCAACCCAGATTTTAACTGGATTAAGTCCTTCTTTATAGTAAGCTCCTACTGGTGATAATATTACAATAAACTTGTAAGTATTAGATGGACGAACTCCTAAGAATGCATCTGTTGCAATAATAAATGGTCTTATGTAAAGTGAAGTACCTGGCTTGTTTGGAATCCATGCTTGGTCCACTTTTACTACTGCTTCTATAGCTTGAACAAAGTCTTCTTCTGGAATTTCAGGAATGCATAGTCTTTTATTAGAGTTTATTGCTCTTTTAGCATTCATATCAGGTCTAAATAATAAAGTCCTACCATCCACTGCTTTATATGCCTTCATGCCTTCAAACATTTCTTGACCATAATGAAAAACCATTGAAGATGGCTCTAGACTTAAGGCTTGGTAAGGCATTACTCTTGGATCATGCCATCCCTTTCCAGTCTCGTAATCCATAACAAACATGTGGTCAGTAAATATTTTTCCAAAAGTTAATGGATCATCTTCACTTGGAGCCTGCTTTAAATCTTCTCTTAATTCGTAGCGTATATCTAACATTTTTCAACCTTCCTTTACATAAAATCTAATTTTTATACTAATGATATATCTATTAAATCTTTTTTTCAAGTCTTTTATTAATTTACTTGTTTAATTTGATAAAGCATTAATGTGAATTGAGATATTATAACATATACAATTTTTTATTTCTAGTAAAAACCATATCTTAATTAGAAACTGCAAATTAGAAACCAAAAATTAGAACATGTTAATATGTTAATTTAGATTTAATATACAAAAAAGGTATAACATAAGTCTTCTATGCAAATTTAGTCGTAATAAGTCTGCACAGAACACTCATGCTACACCTTTCTTTATCCATCATTTGTTAAATGTTTCAAGTTAAGATTCTAGTATGCTATTTGGGTTTAATTCTTCCTTTTCACTTGTTCTTATAGTTTCAATCAACTCAATAAGTAGGTCAACATCTCTATGAAATACAAAAACACCTTCCTTATCTCCAAAATAAATATAGTAATCGTCGTGGCTTATGTCTGTGGCCAAAAAGTCTTCCCAGTTTAAAAATCTTGGTGGGGTAGAGATATCTTTCCAATGTATTCCGTCATCACATATAGCAAGACCTGTTCTACCTGTTTCTAATACTGATGAGTCATAGAATAAGATTAGTTTATCTTCATCAAATTCTAAGTTATTAACCGAGTTTAACAACATATTCTTTGGTATGTTATTCCAACTATAAATCCTCTTAAAAGAAATGTTTTTGTAAAAGTCTCTTAAAATATTCAAAAATAACCCCCCAATCAAAATTCTTCATACCTTAATACTTGTAATGTCGTGATTAACTTGTCGTGATTTTTGTTAAGCTTATTTAAGGTTCTGTTTTAATACTACCATTTCTTATCATTTTTGTCCATAGAAATCATAAATTAGAAATTCAAAACAAAAAAAGAGCCCATTTAGTTGTTAAATATAACTTAATGAACCCTTGCTTTTTGTTGATTATTACAAGTATCTTTATACAAAATACCTATAAGTTTGTTTTCAAACAAATATCTTTAAGATTTTCATCTTACTTAAAATACTTTGCTTCTAATCTATTTATCATATCATTATAATACTTTTGAGTACCTTTTTCTAAGGCTTCTTCTTCAAACTTATGGGAATCTGCATCTACCTTTTCCATTACTTCTTTAGGCATTTGCTTTTGTGCAAAAGTAAATACAACTGAATCCTCTTTATCTATGTGTCTATTTAAAAGGTAAGCATAACCCATTACATTTGCTACAAGATCAAGCTTACTCTCATTATCGCCTTCTCTTACTTTATCTAATGCCTCATGTGCATCATTCATATATAATCTACCTAAATCATGTTCTACAAGCATTCCATGAGTTATAAGCTTGTCTGCTAGTGGGCCTAGGTTGTTTATCATTTCAGCGAATAAGAACTTTTCTTCTTTTCCATGATGATGTTTGTCCGCGTAGTTACGCACAAAATCAATCATATCTTCAAAATCCTGGGCATCAACTTCTCCACCATTGAATATATCTAAGCTAGCCTTACGAATTACTTTTAATACACGTTTAATATTCTTATGTTCTTCAACCAATAAATCTAAACTGTTTTTCATAACTAATCTCCATTTCTAAAGTTATTTTGAGATTTTATAAGTGGACTCAGACAACTTTTCGTATTTTGCACCTGTATTTTCAAGGTATCCATTAATATATTCATCTCTTAGCAAGTAATAAATTGATATATCACCATCAACTTCATTCCAAAACCCTTCATGTAAACACTCATTTCTTTTCCATGTTATAGAGTTTTCTTCTTGGGAATTTACAGCATTCACATGATCACAAGGCATTCCATCAAGTAAACTATCATTAACTGCCGATTTATACAGTTGAGATGCAGTTGATTCCTTATTAATCTGTGATGATGCAGCCTGCTTAATACCTGTGTTTTTATATATTTCCTTTATTTTATCTAAAGCTTTTTCATCTTCCTTTAAAACATTAGTAACTGCATATGCCAAATGTCTTTCAACCCTGTGTATACGCTCTTGTAACCAACCGTGGATATTAGATTCATCAATTACCTCTTCTAAAGGGTCATTTTCTATTATCCCGTATTCTGTGTCCAAGTATTCTCTATAGTCTAAATCATAATCTGCTTTTGCAAGAGTTAAAATATCTTCAACTATGCTGTTTTGAATCTTTATTTTACCATATAGCCAATAATGTATTGGTCCTAAAAATGCACTCATTTTATTAACCTCCGTTATCAAAAATATATTTATACATTTAAATATTTCTTCATTTATATACTTACTTAAATATTTGTTTTTATACTTACTTTTTTATTTATATAGGCTGTTACATTGAATTTGACCAATAAGTGGAATTCCTTCAATTGTAACAGCCCATATCTTTATTCTATATTAAATTTATATAATAATTTTGCGTCTAATGATTATTCACCTAAGAATAATTCAATGTCATCTTCAACAGTTCCAATTCCTGCAATACCAAAGCTTTCAACTAATACGTTAGCTACATTTGGT
>CAZOSE010000026.1:13920-16084 GCA_964582385.1 uncultured Lachnospiraceae bacterium | reverse complement strand
TTATTATGCGCTCATTGCCTATCTTTGGTAATGGGCGTTATTTTTTTAAGGAGGATTTGTAATGAAGAAATGGAACACAAAGATGTTAGTAGAAGCTGGAATTATGATTGCTTTGGCTTTAGTGTTAGACCAAATTAAGATTTATCAGGCACCACAAGGTGGCTCAGTAACTGCAGGAAGTATGGTACCAATTTTTATATTTGCGTTTAGATGGGGATTTGGTCCTGGTATTACTGCAGGGATAGCATTTGGAATCTTGCAATTAATGCTAGGGGGATACGTGTTTTCGCCAATTCAAGCTATACTAGAATATCCTGTGGCTTTTGGTTTTCTTGGATTAGCAGGCCTATTTTCTAAGACAGTATCAAATATAAAACTTAATAATGCGTCAAGAATAGCTTTTGGTATTTTCCTAGGATTAGGATTAAGATTCCTATGTCACCTTTTGGCGGGAGTTATTTTCTTTGGTGAATACGCAGGAACTCAAAACCCATGGATTTATTCCCTATTATATCAAGCTAGTTATTTGGTGCCAGAATTCATCTTAACAACCACAATAATTTATCTTCTGTGGAAACCTTTGACTAAAATACCGAAATAACAAGAGAGCACCTATTTGTATATCAAAAAGAGTATTTACCTGATATAACTCTAGAAGAATGTATTTCTAATATAGAACATGTATTAAAGAAAAGAGAGGTGTCACATGCAGTTCTAACAGCAATAGCCCATTCTAGAGAATAATCCATGATTTCAATTTGTATAAATAAAATTAAGAAAGCCTTACAACTTAAAAGTAATATGGCTTTCTTAATTTTTGATAACTTTTTAGTTAGCATTTCTCTAGAAACAGATACTAAATGGTGCAATATCACTAGTCACCACTCTTTTTCTTCCTTGTCAATGATAATCCACCAAATCCACTGATTATGGCTATATAGAAGCCAAAGTCATAAGGCCAACCAGTATTCATCACTTTATAAACTCTTATATCCTTGTTAAATATCCCTACAACAAGAGAAATTGGTGCCATCCAACCATGCCAAACACCCCAATCTTGACAAGACTATTTTGATACTTTATAAAGCCTCTTCTATTACTTTTACTAGATTTTCTCCTTCATAATATAAATGCATTACAAATGGCCGAATATCATCTTCTAATAATTTCTGTAGAAAAATTTTATCCCCTTCCCAAAGATTAAGTTTTAGAACTTTAGATTTATCAATCCATGCCAGCTCACCCTCTTTACACTCAATTAATTCTCCTGTAAACTCAGTGGCTGTATATAAATACATTATTTCATTATCATAAGTATCTGAATAGAAATATATCTTTGCTCTATACTGATACTCTGTTAATACAAGGCCTGTTTCCTCCGTTACTTCTCTAAGTAGACATTCCTCTACAGATTCATCTTTTTCAAGCTTACCACCAACACCAACCCATTTTCCCTTGTTGGGGTCATTCTGCTTTTTTGTTCTGTGAAGCATTAAATATTTGTTGTTTTTCTCAATATAACAAAGGGTTGTTTCTTTCATAATCTTATTATCTCCTATTTCTCTAAAAATTCCCCTTTGTACAGTTTGCAGCGTCAATAGCAACAACAAGCATCATCCCCATCACTTCATTCTCTGGATTATCTATATCTATCACATAAGTATCACCAAAACGGAATAATTCCTTAGAAATATGTATAATAGGTCTACTTCCTGAATATACATCATAATTCCACCCTAAAAAGTCGCCTTCCACTCTCCAGCCATTATAATCTATCTCATACTTCGGTCTAAATAGTGTAAGCCTCTTCTGGATTCTTCCCCTTGTTACTCCACCAATCACAATTTTAAATGCTGGAAGAAATGTAAGTATCTTTTGCTTGATCATGCCAATCTCGTTCCGATTTGCATCGTATACATGGAGCTGATGTCCCAGTGCCATCAGTCTTGCTTTCACAAAGTATCTGACATTGCCGCTTTCATCATAGATATCATAAGAATCTGTCCATGAAAATACACGCTGTTTTATAATTAACTTCATTTCCCATCACCTTTCTATTATTCGCATACTTTGTGTACCCTTCCAACGATACCACCTTCTAACATCACTTTAATCCCTCTTGGATGATTTGCTGAGTTGGTAAGTAATTTCTGCACAACACCTT
>CAZOSE010000026.1:7116-13910 GCA_964582385.1 uncultured Lachnospiraceae bacterium | reverse complement strand
GTTTTTGTACTACTAGTACCTTTGCACCTATTTTAATATTGTTTCTAATTGTTCCATCCATCTTTCTATCTCCAATCACTTTTAAGTTTTCTTATGTTTAGCAATTGCAAATTCAATTTCTCAAAGAATAACATATTCCTTAGTTTCATGCAAAATGCAATTACTTGTGCTTTTTAAAATAATATATTGCTTTTTGGTCAAACTAGTATCTTTCAATTGTATCATATAGTCATAAATATTTCTTTATGTGTTGTAATCAGAATAAAACTAAAATATAATAAGTAACATAAAATGATTCGTTAATAAATAATATATATATATTAACTGGATTACTAGATACAATAGTATCTGATGGCGAAACAAACAGCTTATAATGAGCATTGGAGGTTTATATGAAAATTGGTTATGCTTGCCTAACCGTAGGTGTCCCAGAAACAAACTTAAGAACTACAAGAATGAAAAACGTTACTCCTGATGGATTAGAAACTTTGATTCAATCAAATTTAAAAGCTCTTAATAATATGCTTGACTATAATATACAAAATAACATCAAACTTTTTCGTATAAGTTCAGATATCATTCCTTTTGGCTCCCATCCTGTAAATACCCTAAAATGGTGGGAAATATTTAAGCATAAACTCCTAGAAATTGGTCACAAAGCACTTTCAAATGGTATTCGCCTTTCCATGCATCCTGGACAATACACTGTACTTAATTCTCCAGATGTTGGTGTAGTAGAAAGAGCTATTGAAGATTTAAGATATCATGCACTATTCCTGGATTCATTGTGTTTAGGAAATGAACACAAGATAATTCTTCACATTGGAGGTGTCTACGGAGACAAAACAGCTGCAATAAGTCGATTTATTCAGCAATACCGTAGCTTAGATGACAATATCAAACAGCGATTAGTAATCGAAAATGACGACAAGCAATACAATATATCTGATGTATATTCCATTGGCAACAGCGAAGGAATACCCGTTGTCTTTGATAACCTTCATCATAAATTGAATCCAGACAATACTAATTCAGAGACCGAGTGGATTTCTATATGTGAAAGTACTTGGAAACAGTCAGATGGTCCTCAAAAACTACATTATTCACAACAAGCCCCAGATAAACGACCTGGCTCTCATTCCTCAACTATTGATGTGAGTGAATTCCAGCAATTTTGTAAAAACATTAGTAAGAGTGATGTTGATATCATGATTGAAGTTAAAGACAAAAATCTATCTGCAGTAAAATGTATTAATTCTATTTCTACGTCAAAAATTGAACATTTAGAGAAAGAATGGGCACGTTATAAATACTTGGTTTTGGAACATTCCCCAAAAATATATAACGACATAAGACAATTATTGAAAGACAAGAATCAATATCCTGTTTTAGAATTTTATAGACTAATTGATGAGGCAGTGGTAACCCCCGTTAAGCCTGGGAATGCTGTAAATGCTGCTGAACATATATGGGGTTATTTTAAGGATATAGCTGATCAGAAGATAAAGAAAAACTTCCAAAAAAATATTACAAAAATTAGTTCTGGAGAATCAACCATTCCTACTAAACGTTTACTTTGGAAGCTTGCTAATGAATTTGAAGAACTGTATTTACTTAACTCTCTTTATTTCATAGAATTATCTTAAATCTAACTTTATTTTAACTTACTCCATCTCTTTCTGATTTTTTGCTATCCAAAACTAATTGAAGCTCTTCACCAATAATATTGTCATAAAGTAGTGTTTCAAGGTTTTCTAAAGCGCGTTTTGTTTGGTAAGTAAAGATTTGATGTAACGCATATTGGATATAGAAAAACCTGTGATTTTCACTATATAATCACAGGTTTTGTTTATTGATGTCTAAACTCTCGTCAATCTATATTCAACTACTAACTTATCCTAGCTAAACAAAGATGCTATCCAGTCTATTAACTTATTAAAGAATGATTTTATACCTTGTAAAAACCCCTGACCTTCTTCTGATGATAAGTAGTCTGCAGCCTTATTTGCAAACTCCTCAATTTGGTTAGATACCTTGGTCCAATTAATATTTAGGTCTTTCATTTTATCAAATAAAGAAACTAGTTTTTCTATTAGCTCATCTGATAAGTTAATATTAAGATTATTAACTATATTAATAATAATATTTCTTACTTCCTCTTTAGTTTGTGGGTTTTTATCAGCGATTTCTTGTTTGATCTTGTTAATCAAATCTATGGCTTCCTGGCTTCCTATTTCATCACCTAATTCAGCAGTTGTAACCATTTCTTCATTGGCTACCTTTTTCAAATCTTCATCAATAGACTCACCTGTTGAAATCTCATGAGCTTTTAAGATTCCAGTTAAAGCTGCAGTACCAGATGCTGCTACCGGTGATGTTATTTTAATATCTGCATCTTCAATACCTACAGTTATTAAAGCATTGGTATAATATTCTTTTGTAATATAAGTTATCTTATCACTAGTTTGAACATTTAATCCACTGCCCTCTTTTGTATAAGTTATCATAACAGATGAAATCGCATTACTTCCAATTTTCTTAGCTGGAATTACATCACCTAAATATTCGTGCTCTTCTTCATTAGTTGTATAAATAATCTCAACACCCTCTGGAGCATCAAACTCTTCAAGTATTGCCTTCTGTCTCTCATCTGATAAATTAGCGCCTAAAGAAACTATCACATTATCAGCAACTTCGTCTGCATATACATTAGTCTGACCTATACTAATACTCATAACAAATAATAAAAAAACACTAAGTATCTTCTTCATAAAAATCCCTCCTAAAACCAGATAAATTTAATTATTGTGCCACCTCAAGCTTTAAATCCCCATCTTTAATCCAAGCTTTCTTTCTCATATAGTTGCCTATAATCGGAGTGAATACAGCTGGTATTATAATATATAGTAATACAACCCCTATTATTACTTTAGTACCACCACCCATTGTATTAAAGGTTTCTATAATTCCTACAAATCCACTAGTTCCCATACCTGCCCCTGCAGAACTGTTTTCCATTTTAAATAATACAGTTGACAAAGGACCAGTTATTGCAGAAACAATTATTGGTGGTATCCAGCATCTTGGATTCTTAATCAGATTGGGTACTTGTAACATTGAAGTTCCTAGTCCCTGGGAAGCAACACCACCCCAGCCATTATCTTTAAAGCTTAGGAAAGCAAAGCCAACCATATGGGCACAGCATCCAGCTGTTGCAGCTCCTGCTGCAATTCCTTGTAGACCTAGCATCAAACATAGAGCTGCACTACTAATAGGTAGGGTTAATACAATCCCCACAACTACCGAAACAATCATCCCCATGAAGAAGGGTGCAAGCTCCGTTGCATACATAACTAGTCCACCTGTTGCATTCATAAATCCACCAATCACAGGACCTACTGCTGAGCCAACTAAAACCCCTGATATTATAGTAGCTCCGGTGGTTACGATAATATCAATTTTTGTTTCCTTTGAAACTAATTTACCAAACTCTGCACCTATTAAGGCTGCAATAAAGGCTCCTGCTGGCCCTCCAAGGGCGTTGCCTGCCATACCTGTAATAGTTGAAGAAAACATTACTAGTGGTGGTGCCTTTAATGCATTAGCTACAGCTACACCTATAGCAGCTCCAGTCATTTGACTTGCTATAGGCCAAATAGTATCAGTTAAGAACACTATATTAAACTGCTTACCAATTGTATTAAAAATAGTACCTATTAATAGAGTTGCAAATAAACCTTGAGCCATCTGACCTAATGCCTCTATAAAATATCTTTGAACCGAAATCTCAATATCCTTTTTCTTTAGGAACTTCTTTATCTTTGAGTTTTCATTTTGATCAGTAGGCCTTTCACTTGTTTTCATACTCCATCCCTTTCTAGGCTTTATCTTCATTAGATTTTTCTTTCTCAGCTTCATCTTTCTCACTAAGGTTTTTTCCAGTTTCATCTTCAAGATTAGTAAGTTCAAATAATTCCAAGTCTTCTTCACTTTGAATCATAACAACCTTATCATTTTCAAAAAGTAAGACGTCTCCAAGTGGAACAATAATCTCTCCACTCGTTCTTTGTATCATTACGATAAGTCGGTTAGATTCTATATCCAAGTCTTTGATATATTCATTGGCCCATTCATGACCCTTTGGAATAGTAAATTCAACTAATTCTTCTCCGGTTTCATCAAAATATATTTCACCGGCTAAAATAATTTGGTCACCTTCTTCAAGGACTACATGCCCTCTAGGAACAATGGTTTTACCATTTCTTTTAATCTTAGCTACAATAAAGTCAAATGTAAGATTTAAGTCCCTAACATAAGTTCCTATTAAACTAGAGTTTTTATGAATTGTAGTCTCAAGGAAACCTACATCTGTTTTGTCTTGATAGTCATTAAAGGTTCGTAGTACTGTATCATTAGGATCTAGCATATCCCACTTCTTTGACGCAGGTGGCATAAGTGAACCTTGTATTAAAGAAGAAATGACACAGATACCAAACACAATATGATAGACATCAATTGATAAATCTACGCCACTATTTACAACTAAGATGGCAAAGGCTATAGCTGCAGCTCCACGAATACCAGCTAGGGAAATCATATTTAGTTGGTTACGTTTTAATCTAAATGGTAGCATTAGACCATAAACTGTAAGAGGACGACCAATAATAGTCATAAACACCATTATAGCAATTGCTAGCGGTAGTGTTTTAATAAACTGGCTACCATTTGATAAAAGCCCTAAGATGAAAAATAATCCAATTTGCATTATTTGTGAAAATCCATCAAAGAAAAACACCACTTCACGCTTACCAATAAACTCTTTATTACCAAGATATATACCTAGAATGTAAAGTGCTAGATATCCATTACCACCTATAAGGGCTGTTGATGCATATGTAATAAGCATAGCCGCTGCCATAAAAACAGCATAAAGTCCCTCTGATTCAAGTCTTAAAGTTTTAATTAATTTACTCATAAGAAATGCAATGGCAAAGCCCATAGCGATTCCTAAGGCTATTTGAGATATTATAAGAATAGGAATAGATACGTCTGAGCCTAATATTATTGATAGCATTACCATCGTCATTGTGTAAGCTGTCGGATCGTTCGAGCCACTTTCAAGTTCTAGTAAAGAGGCTGAGTTATACTTTAGATTTAGATTCTTTGAACGAAGTATATTAGAAACACTTGCATAGTCAGTAGAACCAACTATAGAACCTATAAGCATTCCCTCCAACATACTAAAACCTAAAACATAATGACAAAATAGCCCTGTAAGTAAAGCAGTAGCAACAACACCTAAGGAACTAAGTATAATTGCTTCCCTAGCAACAGGTTTTGCCATGTTCCAGTTAGTTCCAAAACCTCCGTAAAACATTATTACCATAAGGGAAACAGTTGCAAAGCCATCTGCAAATTGATAATCATTAAATTCAAAACCCATCGAACCAAATATCATACCTAGTATAATAAACAATAATAGAGAAGGAATCCCATGTTTACTAGATATTCGAATTGCAATAATTGCAAGAATTAAAATAACACCAAGAATTAAATAAATCATAAATAACCCTTTCTTACCTATAAATTTTGAAGAATATATTATAAGATACATGCAATTGCTACGAATTGCAATAAGTTACTTCTTCAATCTGTATCAATTTTATCACAAGTTTTGATAAGGTCAAACAACTATTCTCTTAAGTTTGTTTCCAAAGACCATTTTAATATGGTAGAATATAACATAAGAATTAAAACTATAAAAATTGTATTAAAATATATATAAATAAATGAGGTGAGAATATGGAAGATAAATCAAGTATAACTAATAATAAGGAATATAATGACCAGTTAGATTCAAAAAGTGATCTTACTGATAGTCAAACCCCTTTAGCCCAAGGCTCTAATAGTCCTAAGGAAAGCCATGATAGCGAGTTAGATACGACAAGTCAAGAGGAGGATTTTAGTGGGAGAAAAAGAAGGACCGGAATTTTTCGAATCCTAGCTGGAGGATATCTTATATATATCTTTTATTCAAGCGTAATTGAACCTTTACTTAAAAACACTTTTGACCTTACAATACATTTTACAATAATATTTTCAGTCTATCTTATTATCGGCCTTATTTTAATAATTGATGGTTTAAGAAAGATAAAGAAGTAGGACATATTGTAGGTTAAGTCACACTATGCAAATAGCACAGGATGATGGTTCCCCTGTGCTATCTTTTATTTGTATTATTTTTTAAATAATTTAATCTAATTGCATACCTTTATATAATCTTCAATTAAGGAATCTAGTCTTAAACTGGTTTCATAAACTTCGCTATTTAATAAGGAGTTATTTGCAAGAATTTGATTTTCTAATTCATTACGTAATATTTCAATTTCAAATTTAATTCCCTTTAGCTTAGACTTATTCATATTCATTCCTTTATTATTATTACATAAAATTTCATTAGTTATACAGATCATCTCCCTTAAAATAATATCTTGTCTACAAGTAATTCGTTATTCTTCCTAACTCTTTTGAAATAGTTATTATTCTCTTACTATTATCTCCACAAACTGACTATTTATCCCGTTTACCTTACCAATAAACTTGTCCAACGCTACTAATCATTAAGCGTCTTTATTTATAAGAACATATAATTTCACAAATATTAATGAAATTATTTATTGTTTTGTTTTAGTAATTTAAGGACACCTGTAGCCTCTATACTCCTTATTACTAAGAATAATAAAACTGCCTCAAAAGGAAGAAGGACTATGTTTTTAATAATCCTTAAGGGTAGG
>CAZOSE010000026.1:4947-7106 GCA_964582385.1 uncultured Lachnospiraceae bacterium | reverse complement strand
GGTTGCAATTATTGCATTTCCTATAATAGTTGAAATCCAATAAGTGTTTAGAAAGATATTAACAATTATCATATTAATTAAAGATGCTATAAATACACGTGAAAACTTTAATGGTTTCTTGTATAAAACTAATCCAAATATCATACCTGATAGCACTGCATTAATAGTAAATCCTGGGTGAAATGGCCCTGTTGGTTTTACAATAAAGTTAAGAATATCTATTGTTGCACCAAATATAGAACCAACAAATGGTCCAAATAAATAATATGCTATACGGCTTGGTAAAAAGAAAAAACTAACCTTAAGTGATTCTGTAACTACAATTGTAAAGTTGCTAAGTATTACTGACATCGCTGCAAGCATTGCAGATAGAGTTATACACTTAGTATTCTTTAACTCATTAGCAGACTCTTTGAATGCTAAAACGAACTTTTTCACAATAATTACCTCCTTTGCAGATAAACCTTTTACTACAATAAGAGATAATATCAAATATATCTTTGATAATCTAACTGTAGCAGCGGGATGCGAGTCCTGTATCGCAAGTCTAACTTTTCGTCTGATTGTCAACTCCCTGTTCAACCAGCACTTAACGCACAATACTCTACTCTGCTTCTTGTTATGAAATTGAAAATAAAATCAAAATAAATATAGAAGAATCATGTCTTCTAAGACCATTTCATATGGTTTATTTTGTTTCTATATTTATATAGATTCAGTATATCACAATTTTATTTAATTGCAATAATAAGCAAATCTATAACATTACTTATATTATTAGCGATATGATCCTTGATTACTAGTCTCAGCTTTTATATCATCATATAGGTTTGAATATGTTACATTTATATATGGAATAAGCCAAAAGAATCCAATACCACAAGTTAAAGTAGATAAAAAAGCCCAACCTATAAAACTTAAATCTAATATGAAAATATCAAACTTATAACCATATGTCATCTCTTTGCTTATATTAATAGCTTCTATACCACCAATATCTGGATTATCAATCAAGATATAGTATGTAAATGAATACTTAATGGCTGCTATAATCCCTGGAATTACAAAAAGTAAGGACCAAAGTGAAATAAATACTGACATTAACAAACCTGCTACAAGTACCGGTGCAAATCTATTAAAGCCTACAAACAAGTCACTAATATCTACCTTCCTAGCTCTAGATATTTGCAGATTATAATATGTAAAACCATAAACTAAAACAGGAGAGATTATTGCTCCTATTACTTTTCCCATAAAAGGCATTGCCGAACCTGCTGATATAATTGCTGTCATAATAATAGCTGCCAAAGCTGAATAACCCCAATTACCTCTTAATTGTGCTTTAGCTCTTGATTTAAGTAATTCTCTATTCATTCTATATCCTCCTATGTAATCGATTAAATTTAGTTCCTGTTCAATTATTTAGTATTACTTTATATTATATCACTATCTTAACAAATTTTGTATATTATAATTTCGATTGAATTTATGGATAATTTTTGGTTTTAATCTAATAATATATACAGGAGGTGATAAAATGATAGTTAATTTAACACAAAAAGAAAGAACATTATTGGAAGACCAAAAAAGTCATGAAGAAATATGTATTAAGAAATATGACCAATATGCTAATCTTACCAGTTGTTCTGAATTAAAAAACATTCTTCAAAATAATGCAACATCTGAGAGATCTCACTTAAGTTCTATTAACCAACTCCTTAATGGGCAATTACCTAATGTAGGTTCCCAAGGTGGTGGCCAAAGTGGGGCATCACAAGGTCAAAGTAGTCAAGGGTCCTCTTTCTCATCTAGTGGGCAAAGCTCCGGTATGGGTGCGGGTATCAACCAAGGACAAGCTAGTCAAGCTTCTTCTATGAGCGGTAGCCAAAGTCAAACTAGCCAAGCTCAAATTACAGATAAAGACCTTTGTACAGACTTATTAATGACAGAGAAATATGTTTCAGGCTCATATAATACGGCTATTTTTGAGTTTACTAGCCCACAAGTAAGAGATGTATTAAACCATATTCAAAAAGAAGAACAGGAGCATGGAGAATCTATATTTAAATACATGGAAAGTAAAGGCCTATATCAAGTACAGTAGATAAGTTTATTTTATTAATTAAAAACACAAGACCATTTGATTTAAACTACAAAAT
>CAZOSE010000026.1:0-4847 GCA_964582385.1 uncultured Lachnospiraceae bacterium | reverse complement strand
ATAAGTTTATTTTATTAATTAAAAACACAAGACCATTTGATTTAAACTACAAAATATATTATCAAATTTAGTAAAAAAACCAGACAATATACTACAATCAGTAATTTAGAGGTGATTGATATGTCATATGTTTCCCCTGTAATCGAAGAAAAATTCGATACTCTACCTGACGATCTTAAGACTTTTATCTTAGAACGAGATGTAAATCTCTATACTATGCAAGACTTAATCAATGAACTTGAATTAATAGTAAGTGAAGGAGAAGACACTGATACACAGTATCAGGATACAATGTCTCAGGATGATATGTCCCAGGACAATATATCAAATGAGAATATCCCAATAGACAAATTTCCCCAAGGTAACATGTTACACGGAGATTAAAAAATAACATCTAGATATCTAGAAAATCAACAAGCTTTTACTGCAAATGCTTGTTGATTTTCATTTTCTAGGTTTTAAATTGTAATATTAATAAAGTTTATTTTAAAAGACTTATATTAACTTGTTTAGTTCATGTAAATTACTAACTCCTATTAGTTTGATATTGGTATTTTTAATATTATTGGATTTTTTAATATTATTAATATTTCCTTGAGGAAGTATACATGTTTTAAAACCCATTTTTTCAGCTTCAATAACTCTTTGTTCTGCCATATTAACCGCTCTAACCTCTCCTGTTAGCCCAATTTCACCAAACACAAGGGTTTTATTATCTATGGCTCTGTTTTTATAACTAGACATAATAGCTAGCACTATGGCTAAATCAATAGCAGGCTCATTTATCTTCATTCCTCCTGCCACATTTAAGTATGCATCCTTATCTGCCATAACTAGACCTAGTCTCTTTTCTAAAACTGCCATTAGCAAATTCACCCTATTAAAATCAGTTCCTGCTGCTGTTCTCCTAGGCAAGTTAAAGTTAGTTCCTGCAACTAAGGCTTGGACTTCAACTAATATTGGCCTTGTGCCTTCTATTGAGGCTGTAACAACAGAACCTGGTTCAGACTCAGGCTTGCCAGCTAACATATATTCAGATGGGTTTTTCACCTCAACTAAGCCTTTTTCCTGCATTTCAAATACACCAACTTCATTAGTTGAACCAAATCTATTCTTTACTCCTCGCAGTATCCTATAAGTAGCACTTTTATCCCCTTCAATATATAATACTGTATCTACCATATGTTCAAGCAGTTTAGGTCCTGCAACTGTACCCTCTTTAGTTACATGGCCTACAATAAAGATTGAAATTCCCGTTTGCTTTGCAAGTTGCATTAGAGTCATGGTAGTTTCTCTTACTTGACTTACACTGCCAGGCGCAGTAGCTATTTCATCTTTAAACATTGTTTGAATAGAGTCAACAACAACTACATCTGGTTCTTGGTCTTTAATTACATCTACAATTATATCTAGATTCATCTCACATAAAACTTTTAGGTCTCCTTCAAGTTTGCCTAGCCTGTCCCCTCGCATCTTGATTTGTCTTTGGGATTCCTCTCCCGAAATATATAAAACCTTGAATTTTTCTATCGCTAATTTCTGACACATTTGCAGTAATAGGGTTGATTTTCCTATACCAGGGTCTCCACCTACCAACACCAAGGATCCAAGTACAATTCCTCCACCTAATACCCGGTCAAACTCTTGTATCTTTGTTCTAATTCTCTCATCATCCTTAGTCTCCACTTCAGATAACAACTTTGGTTTAGGCCTCTCAAATGTTGAAACTCCTTTGGATATTCCTTTTTTAACTTTAGGTGCTTCCACTAAAGTATTCCATTCCTTGCAAGCTGGACACTGACCTGTCCATTTACCTGTTTCATTCCCACACTCTTTACAGTAAAATATTGTTTTACCCTTTGACATTCCTTGCCTCTTCTCCTCCCCCACAGATCATGCTTGATATTTTAAAAATAATCATAAAAATAGATATATTTATTTGTTTTTATATCCGATACAAAGATTTTCGCAGAAATCGCGTGTTCTTTACGCTTGTAGCGAAAAATTTTTATCAGATTGTAAAAAAATTATATAATAAAACATCTAAAAAAGGAACCATTAGGTAGAAATGCTACTACCCAATAGTTCCTACAACTAAACTAGTTATTTAAGTTCTAATACTCTTACATGAGTTTTCTTATCATCGTTGAACTCAATGTTTAAAACAATCTTCCCACCTAGGTTAGTCTTATTGTTACCTACGTTAAGATCGTTAATAAATACTTTATACTTATTATCTGCCTCTAACTCTAAAGTAACTTGAGTATCTTCATATCCGAAAACATTAAAGTTAAGTTCTTTTCCCGAAATCATAAAATTCTCAACTGTTGTTCCTGGAACAGATTCGTAAACTAATGAACCGTTACGCTCTAGTTTTGTAATCTCTTTAAATGTTTTAACCTTATAAATGTCACCTTGGTATTCAAAATCTTCAACTTTTGTTTTTTCTTGTAATTTATAGTTACCAAAACTAATTGACCCATCTACTTCCTTACGAATCAACCCTTCCATAACAGACATTTTGTTAACCTCCTAGTTTTAAATACTAATTATCCAGCTCATCCTATTTAAGTAAAAATGTTTATAACTAGATTATATCTTATTTAACTATAAATATCTACTTTACTTTGATTTAAATATATAAATTAATTTTTATAAATTAAAGGTGTTATTTGTAATTACACTATACAAAGTAAATGTATAATATTATTTGTAATTAAATATAACTTCTTCACCTTCAAATGTAATTTCAATCTCTGAACCTTCTTTTATCTTGTTTTGCAAGATTTCATCGGCAAACTTATCTTCTATCTTTGTTTGTATTGCTCGGCGCAGAGGTCTTGCACCAAAGGTTTGATCATATCCAACTTCAGCAAGATGATCTAAAACTAATTCGTCTGCCTTAACCTTGATACTAAGTTGCTCACTAGTTCTCTTAAATATATCATTTAACATTATTTCTACAATTTTTCTTATATCTTCCCTAGTTAAAGCGTGGAATACTATTATCTCATCAATTCTGTTAATGAACTCAGGTCTGAATATTTTCTTTACTTCGTCCATTACACTTTCTTTCATTGAGTTATAGTCCTCTTTTGAGTCTTGACTAGAAGCAAAACCTAGTTTTTTAGGTTGAACTATATTTTGTGCTCCAGCATTAGATGTCATAATTATAATAGTATTTTTAAAGCTTACAGTTCTCCCCTGAGAGTCAGTTATAATACCATCATCTAATACTTGTAGCAAAATATTGAATACATCAGGATGAGCTTTTTCAATTTCATCAAATAGTATTACAGAATAAGGATTTCTTCTTACTTTTTCACTTAACTGGCCACCCTCGTCATATCCAACATATCCTGGAGGTGAACCTATCAGTTTTGAAACGCTATGTTTTTCCATATATTCTGACATATCTAGTCTAATCATAGCATTATCATTACCAAACATGGCCTCAGCTAAGGCTTTAGATAGTTCAGTCTTACCCACTCCTGTTGGCCCTAGGAATAAGAATGATCCAGTTGGTCTGTTAGGATCTTTAAGTCCTACTCTACCTCTCCTAATTGCTTTAGCTACAGCGTTAACAGCCTCTTCTTGACCTATAACTCTTTCATGAAGAATAGTTTCTAGGTTCTGTAGTCTTTCACTTTCTTCTTCTTCTAGTTTAGTAACTGGAATCTTAGTCCAACCAGAAACTATATCAGCTATCTCTTCTTCACCAACAACTAATTTGGTAGTTTGTCTTTCTTTATCAGCCTTTGCTTTTATCATATTTATTTCTGATTTAATTTCTTCTTCTTTATCTTTAATTTCGCCAGCTTTTTCATAGGCTTCTTCTTTTATAGCTAATTCTTTTTTCTCAGCAAGACCTTCTAGTTCTTCTTCTAAACCTTTTACTTCTGGAGATGCTGCATATGCACTAAGACGTGCCTTAGATGCTGCTTCGTCCATTAGATCAATAGCCTTGTCAGGTAAAAACCTGTCATTAATATATCTTGCTGATAGTTTTACAGCTGCCTCTAAAGCCTGGTCTGTAATTGTAACCTTATGATGGGCTTCATAGGTATCTCTTAATCCCCTAAGAATCAGTATAGATTCTTCTTCACTAGGCTCTTCAATTACAACAGGTTGGAAACGTCGCTCTAGGGCTGCATCTTTTTCAAAATATTTTCTATATTCTTCTATAGTTGTAGCACCTACAACTTGGATTTCTCCTCTAGCCAAAGATGGTTTTAGTATATTAGAAGCATCAATCGCACCTTCTGCTCCACCGGCACCAATTATTGTGTGAATTTCATCAATAAAGAGTAATACATCTCCAGCTTCCATAACTTCACTAATTACTTTCTTTATTCTTTCTTCAAATTCACCACGGTATTTAGAGCCTGCTACCATCCCTGATAAGTCAAGAGTTACAACCCTCTTATCTTTAATTATTTCAGGTATATTACCTTCATTTATCTTATTAGCAAGACCTTCTGCAATAGCTGTCTTACCAACACCTGGTTCCCCAATCAAAATTGGATTATTCTTTGTTCTTCGACTTAAAATTTGAATCACTCTTTGAATTTCGGTATCTCTACCTATGACAGGGTCAAGCTTGCCTTCTTTTGCATATTCAGTTAAATCTCTACTGTACTGGTCGAGAGTTGGAGTATTACTTTTACCCTTGTTTTTATTTTTACTAGCCATAAACTCGTTTTTTGCAGTATGGGCATCTGCTCCAATTGCAGTAAGTATATCTACATATACTTTTTGTATATTAACTCCAAGTGAGCTAAGTAGCCTAACAGCTATACAATCAGTTTCTTTTAATAAGGCAAGAAGTATATGTTCAGTGCCTATTG
>CAZOSE010000025.1:12986-16244 GCA_964582385.1 uncultured Lachnospiraceae bacterium | reverse complement strand
CCAAGTAAATGGTCCATGATTTGAACATAAAACTCCCGGCATAAACAATGGATCTAAATCTTTAAAAGTTTCGATTATTACTAAACCTGTGTTCTTTTCATATTCAGTTTCAATTTCTTCTTTGGTTAAACTTCTTGCACAAGGAATTTCCCCATAAAAGTAATCTGCATGAGTTGTGCCATAGCATGGTATTGATTTTTTTGCTTGAGCGAATGATGTTGCCCATGGTGAATGAGTATGTACAATTCCACCAACTTCTTTAAATGCTTTGTATAATTCCAAATGGGTTGCAGTATCAGAGGAAGGTTTGTATTTCCCTTCTATTTGATTACCATCTAAATCCATAACAACCATATCTTCTGCTTTTAATACGTCATATTCTACACCACTTGGTTTAATTACAAAATATTCACTTTCTCTATCGATACCACTAACATTACCCCATGTAAATGTAACTAGGCCTCTTTCAGGTAATTCCATGTTTGCTTCATATACTTCCTGTTTTAAATTTTCTAACATATTATATCATCACCTTTATTTTAGATTTAATTATTCTCTACTCAATATTATCTATTTAATTTCCAAGCAATATCTTGTAAGAACAACATTTGTTTAAATTCATTTACCTTAGTATCTTTATTAATATGAACAAATTCAATTCCCATCATTTCAGCGAAATCTTGCATATGGCCAGCATTTAGTGTATAAGAAAGCACTGTATGGTGAGCACCACCTGCTAAGATCCAGCATTCTGCACCTGTTAATAAATCTGGCATTGCTCTCCACATTACTCTGGCAACTGGAAGATTAGGCATTTCGTAAATAGGATCAACTGCTTCAATATCTTGAACAATTAAACGTAAACGACCTCCCATATCTACTAAGGATACAACAATTGCTTCCCCTGGATGTCCTTTAAATACTAGACGTGCTGGGTCTGCCTTCCCACCTATACCAAGTTCATGTACTTCAATTTTAGGTTTATCTCCTGCTAGGGATGGACAAACTTCAAGCATATGAGCACCAAGAGATAATTCCTTACCTTTAGTTAAGTCATATGTGTAGTCCTCCATAAATGCAGTTCCACCTTCAAGTCCCTCAGACATTTGTTTCATAATATGAGTCATGGCAGAAACTTTCCAGTCACCTTCACCACCGTAACCATAGCCTGCTTCTGTAAGTCTTTGTGTTGCAAGTCCTGGAAGTTGTTCCATACCGTGCAAATCTTCAAATGTATTAGTATACGCACCACAGCCTTCAGCTTCAAGCATCTTTTTCATAGCAATTTCTAGTTTTGCCTGATAACGAACAGAGTCCATATTATCTGTTGCAATAATATATTTTTCTTTATATTCTTCGATTAAATCATCTACTTCTTTATCAGTAACTTCATTTATTACTTCAACTAAGTCACCAACAGCATGAGTATTAACTTGCCATCCTAGTTTAAGTTGAACTTCAACCTTATCACCTTCAGTAACAGCTACTTGTCTCATGTTATCTCCAAAACGCATAACTTTAAGGTTTTTACTTATAGCAACGCCAACTGCTGAACGCATCCAGTTACCAATCTTTTCTATGATATCTTCATCTTCCCAGTAGCCTACTACAACTTTCCTTGGCATACGAAGTCTTGCTGCGATAAATCCATGCTCTCTATCTCCATGGGCTGATTGATTAAGATTCATGAAATCCATATCAATTTCTTGATCTGGAATTTGACGGTTAAACTGAGTATGGAAATGACAATATGGTTTTTCTAATAATGCAAATCCATTAATCCACATTTTTGATGGTGAGAAAGTGTGCATCCAAGTAATAATTCCAGCACAGTTATCATCGTAGTTTGCTTCTTTTATAACTTTTGTAATTTGATCTGGGGTAGTTACAATTGGTTTGTAAACAATTTTACATGGAACTAAACCCGAGTTATTAATTCCATCTACCATAGTTTTTGAGTGTTCTTCAACTTGTCTTAAAGTTTCTTCTCCATATAAATGTTGCGACCCGGTAAGGAACCAAAATTCGTATTTTTTCATGTTTGACATAATAAAACCTCCTGATTTGTTAAAATTTTGACTTTATTGTTTTATAGGTGTTTAATTAAATGTTTAATCTGTTACTAATAATTCTTATCATTTGTTTTTAGTTATAACTTGTTACCCATAACTAAGTATTATTACTTATAATTATGGCATATTAGCTAAACCCTAGTTTTATTATATACCTACTATGATAATTAGCAATTCCCTATACCTATTGAGTTTTTAAAAGGTTACCTAATCCGACTCCGATATTTGATAGTTAAATAGAAAACTTCAAGAGATAAAAACTTTTATTATTTAGAATCACTGTTTTTGCAAAAAAAGGATATCATACTTATCATATGATATCTCTTTATATTACTATTCTTTAATAATATCAGGGTAGTTTGTAATAATTGAATCCACACCCATTTCCTGCATTTGCTTGGCAACTTCCTTATCATTAATGGTCCAAGCATTAATCTTAATATTATGTTCTTGAAATTCTTGAATCATCTCTGGATATACATAATCATAACATGGATGATAACTATATATATCAAGTTCATTATCCTTTATATATTTAATAGGATCTATTATATCAGCCTCAATAGCTATTGCTATTTTTATCTGATTATTCATTCTTTTTAATTTTCGTACCGATTGATGATTAAATGATGAAACTAATGTGTTGGTAATACGATTATGTTTTATTAAAATATCATTTAACTTCTTCTCAATTTCTCTTTTTTCAGTAGGCTTCTTTTTGATTTCGATGTTTAATAACAAATCATCAGGAATAAACTGAATAATCTCCTCTAGTGTTGGTATTTGTTCTCCTGCAAATTCTTTTGAAAACCATGAACCAGCATCTAGTTTTTTAATATCATCAAGAGTAAGATTTTCAATATCTCCCTCTCCATTTGTAGTTCTATCTACAGAAAAATCATGACTAACAACTAGGTGGTCATCTTTAGTTAAGTGGATATCTATCTCTAGTGCTTTTGCTCCTTGCTTAATTGCTAGTTCCACTGATGCTAATGTGTTTTCAGGAGCATATCCAGCTGCTCCACGATGTGCAATAATTAACATTGTTCCCATCTCCTTATTAAAGTTTTAAGATAAAACAGAAAATTATAACATACCTTTTAATTGTATTAATTATATTTCTTATTTTACTTGTTAAGAATTATAGCATTGGAGCGTCTTATAGACAGCTTAACTTCATCATCAA
>CAZOSE010000025.1:11018-12976 GCA_964582385.1 uncultured Lachnospiraceae bacterium | reverse complement strand
TTGTATAATATATTTAGTATCTTAGAAAATCTACAATTTATATATTATATAAAATTATAAATAATCACTATTTATCAAGTATTATAACATTAGAACGTCTTATAGATAATTTAACTTCATCATCAATATTAAAAAGTGAATTTGGTTCATACATAATATCTGCATTAACTTCAACACCATTACAATCGATGGTATAGCGCATAACGTTACCGCGGGAAATACTATTAACAATCTTACCTTGTAATTGATACCTATCCTTATCATCTATAAGCATATTAATCCTTATGATTTCTGGTCTAATAGCGACAGTCTTACCTTCCACTTTTTCACCAACAATTTTTTCGAACTCTTCTACAGTAAAGATATTATAATTACCTATAAACTCCGCTGCAAACTTAGAAACAGGATCGGTATAAATAGAAGTGGGGGATCCACTTTGTTCAATTAGTCCAATATTCATAAGATTAATTGTATCTGACATAACCATAGCCTCGTCTTGGTCATGGGTAACAAAAATTGTAGTTATGTTTAATTCTTGTTGGATTTTTCTTATCTCTATTTGTAAACTTTTTCTAAGCTTAGCATCTATAGCACTTAATGGCTCATCTAAAAGCAAAACCTTAGGAGCAGTAACTATAGCTCTTGCCAATGCAACACGTTGTTGTTGGCCACCTGAAAGTTGATTAGGGTAATCATTTTCCCTTCCTTCCAAACCTACTAAAGCAAGCATGTTAGCAACTTTGTTTTTTATAATTTCCTTTGATTCCTTTTTTAATTTCAATCCAAAAGCGACATTATCAAAAACACTTAAGTTTGGAAACAAGCTATATTGTTGGAATACCATTCCTATTCCACGGTCTTTAGGCGGAACATCAGTTATATCTTCACCATTTAAATAGATTCTTCCACTGTCAACAGTTTCAAGGCCAGCAAGACACCTCAAAAGAGTACTTTTTCCACAGCCTGAAGGACCTAAAAGTGTAACTAAATGTCCTTTTTCTATTCCTAAAGATATATCTTTAAGAACATGATTCTTACCATAATGTTTATTAATATTTTCAAATTTTATGTAACTCATTGATTAATCACCTCTTCAAATTTTTACTCAGTTCTTAAGTTTGGGTCCCTTATGCTTTACTCTTTTTTCCAAGTTTAATCCAATAAAGCTGATAATGAATGTGGTAAGCATTATGACAACAAATATTGCACTAGCTTTTGTACTTGAGCTCTTCATTGTTAAAAACAAAAACACTTGTACATTTTGGAAGGATGTACCGGCTATGTTTCTAATCAATACATAGTCACCAAATATAATTCCAACAGATAGTAGTGCTGAAATTGTAATTCCAGATAAAATATTAGGTATTATCACTTTGAAAAATCCATAAAGTTTAGATGCTCCCAACATCTCTGTTGCTTCTAATAACATATTCATATTAATTGAACTCATCGAATTCTTTATCCCTTGATATATATGTGGAAGAATAATAATACAATAAGCACCTATCAAAAGAAATATTCTATTTCCCAAAATACCTGGCGCTGCTGCATACAAGGATATAATACTAACTGATAAAATAACTCCCTGTATCATGTACGGTATCATACACAAGAATTGAAGAATTTTTTCAAACTTAGGAAAATATACCAGAGTCACAAAAAGTGCCAATAATACCAATACTATTGTTACTATAATAGGAACAACGCTGATTAGGATTGTTCTAACTAAAGACATAATGAATTCACTATCAGATAAAAGTGACCCATAATGTCCCAGTGTAAAATTCTGAGGTAATATACCTGTCCATTTATCAAATATCGAATATACAAAAGTTGCTGCTAAGGGAATTAATAGATATATAATTACTAAGATAACAAATAATCGAGACATAAAATTTTTATCTTTCATTTATTTATTCACTCCCCACTTTCTATTTTTGTCAATAATATAGTTGTTA
>CAZOSE010000025.1:4004-10987 GCA_964582385.1 uncultured Lachnospiraceae bacterium | reverse complement strand
TTTTTGTCGAATTACATCTCCAACAAACATACCAGAAATATTAATAGGAAGAAGAGAATAGTTATTCATAAGGAGAGCATAGGCTGTTGCATAGGCTGCCAAGGCATTTGCAAACAGAACGCTTAAAGTTCCCAAAATACTTGGAAGAAGAACAGGTACTCCTATCTTTCTCCAATAATAAAAGGAATTGGCACCCATCAAGCTAGATGCTTCTTTCCATTCTTTTCTTACACCCTTAAATGCCGGAAACAAAAGTAATGTTGCTAATGGAATCTGGAAATATATATAAATCAAGTTGAGACCTGAAGAAGTATATAAATCGTAGTTTGCCAGATAGGAGATACCAAACGCCTTGCCAATCTGTACCATAACTCCAGAATTTCCTAAAATGATCATATAAGCAAATGCTAATGGCACACCAGCAAAGTTGGATAACATATTTAGTATTGTAAGAAAAGTATTATGTAACTTACTCTTTTCACCAAAATTATGAAGAGACATACCTCCAAGAAAAGCTATGATAATACCAAAAAATGAAGATATCAAAGAAATCTTAATACTATTTCTTATTGCCTGCTGATACATTAGTTTTGAAAATATTGTTTTATAATGTTCTAGAGTAAACCCAATAGAATCCTTAGGCATAAAACTGTTTATAATAATGGTAACAAGAGGAACTACCTCAAAAAAGATAACCACTATTAAGAACGGCAGTAGTGCCAAAATATAGATACTCTTTCTATTTTTAGTCATAAACACCACCCTTTGTAAATAATAGGGTGCATAGCACCCTATTATTTATATTTTAAAATACCAATTACATTATTAGTTACTCATTAGAGGAATAATTTCTTCCTGCCAAATCTTTGCAATTTGTTCACAAACTTCTGCATATTTAGCTGGATCTTCAATTGGAATAGCATTTAAAGTTTGATCTGATGGGATTCCCTTTTCCTGAATTTCTGCAGGAATTTCTACATCTTTACGAATAGGAATTGCATATCCTTCAGCTAAGTTAATTTGTCCAGCATCACTAAAGATATACTCTCTTGCAAGAGCAGCTGCATGTGGATGAGGTGAATATTTGTTAATAATTGATGCATAACCTGATAATATAGCACCGTCTTGAGGAACATAGTAATGGAATTCATAGTTAGGAGTCTGGTCACGATATCCTAAAGCATTATAACTCCATGTAACACCAACTTGAACTTCTCCTGCTTGTACACGTTG
Source organism: uncultured Lachnospiraceae bacterium (assembly GCA_964582385.1). Taxonomy (GTDB): domain Bacteria; phylum Bacillota; class Clostridia; order Lachnospirales; family Lachnospiraceae; genus JAAYRG01. The sequence continues at coordinate 9,754 of CAZOSE010000025.1, read as the reverse complement.
TAGCAAAATATCACCTTGATCAATTCTTCCAGCTTCGGCCATTTCTTTCCAAAATTCAATTGCTGGCTCAAGATTATCCATATCCCCACCAAAAGCATATGCTGAAGCAAGAACATTACCTTGTCCAGTTGCTCCTGTTACAACATCACCAAGTGTAATCTTGTAATCACCATCACGAATATCTTGCCAAGTAGTTGGAGGATTATCAACCAATTCTGTATTAGTAAGGAAAGTTGTAACGCCTGTATAACCTATCATCCAATGTCCATCAGGATCTTTTGCCCAATCAGGTACTTCATCCCAATATGATGTTTTATAAGATTGAGTTACTCCCTTTTCTTTAGCTTCTGGTCCAAATTTATGTCCAACGTCGCCGATATCCTTTGTAGGATTGTTTTTCTCAGCCTCAAACATAGCAATTTCTTCACCAGAACTCATATCAGTATCATTATGGTCAAGTCCATAAACTTCTTCAAGATCATCCCAAGTTCCCTGCCAGTTTGCCCAAGAACCTGGCATACCAACAGATTCAAGTTTACCTTCTTCTTTGGCTCCTTTTTCAAGTTCTTCTACCGATAAAGTATTAAGATCTATTTCCTTCTTTTCCTCTTTACCACATGAAACAATAACAAACACCATAGACAATACTAATAAAATTACTAATACCTTTTTGCTAAACATACTCTTTTTCATTAACACTACCTCCTTAAATTTTTATAATAATTGTTATAAAACCCATAAGCAAAAAAACTAATTAAAACATAATATTAATACAAAGACATATTTACTAGAACAAATTGCAATTGCCAAATGTAACAACTTTGGTATCTGTTTCGTTTATATCCTACATATAATAATATCACCCCATTCCACATTCTGTCAAACTTATTGTTGATAATGCACAGTATTTCCCACCACTTTATCTTTTATATATGTGTTTTGTCATCTTTGCATTTGTCCTTTATATATGTGTTTTGCTATCTTTACGTTTATCCTTTATATATGTGTTTTTTATCTTTGCTTTTGTATCCTTAGTTAATTTACAGGCATTTGCTTCATCAAAATCAATATGCATTGCTAATTTTGAGTTCTCATTTGTTCTTATCATCACATTATCAAAGATAAGAGGTCTCTCACTGTTAATTTGAACCTGCACACATTGTTTATCACTTACACCTAGTCTAGCTGCTTCTTCTTCTAACATATGAATATGATTTCTAGCAATAATGACAGAATTTTTAGAGTTTATCATTTTTTTGCCTGCTACAATAAAAATATCTTCTGCACCACTTAAATCACCTGACATTCTCAAAGGCGGATCTATACCTAGCATCCTAGCATCAGTAACTGAGATTTCTACCTGGGTCCTTTCTCTAGTAGGCCCTAATACTGCTACATTGGCAACCTCTGATTTACCCGTAACTAATTTTACACGTTCCTCACAAAGATATTGACCAGGTTGAGAGATATATTTCTTAGGCTTTAATTTATAATTAGGACCAAAAAGATACTCCACATCCTCTTCACTAAGATGTACGTGTCTAGCAGAAACTTCCACAGGGATTTCATTTTCGTCTTTAATTGGATTATGAGTCTTCATCTGATTACTCAAAATGTTACTCACCATATCTCTAATCATCTGTTCATCTATTTTCATATTGTTTAATTCCCTTTTACTGGTCTGTCAAAAAGTTCCTAAGGTCATAAATACCTTTTCCATTAACACTACTTATTTTAAAAGTCTTTTTTACACCTGCTAGTAATAATTTGTTTTCTGCATCTTTTATTTGATCCTCATCTTTTAATAAATCAATTTTACTAACTACCCCATATACCGGCTTTTCACCGAACATGGTAGAAAAAGATGGAGCAAACATACATTTTTCATCAGTACAATCTTGCATTAAAAGTATTATGTCAGCTTCCACACTAGTAACTAATAAAGCACGATATAAACTTCTGTTTTCAAGATATTCTCCTGGTGTATCAATTATATTGTAATAAACTTCTATAGTTTGTGTCTTTTTATAATCAATAGGTAATTCATTTAAAACCTGACAAAGCGTTGTTTTACCACAAGAAGTACTTCCAATTATCATTATCTTTTTCATATTATGTCCTTGTTATATTCGTTGATGAAAAATTCATGGTTCCACACAAAACTGTCAAAACCTCTCCTAGGGATGTTTCAACACTTGAAACGTCTCCGGTTATTACTAGTGAACCGCTAAACCTATCAATAAACACAATATTAACGTCAGCTTTTTTAGTTGCTACATCTGCTGCAATAATAGCTGCTTCACTAGGTGTTATTGTTAAAATTCCTATTGCATTCATATCAGTTTTAACAACTCCCAACTTCTTATATAAATCGGGATTTGGGTTTGCAATTAGATGGGCAAGTGTGACTTGCTTACCAGGAACATATTCTTGGATAACCCTTTGTTTATTATCTTCCAAATCTTCACCTCTGTCTAAAACAAACTTTCAAAAAGCTCTATACTAGGATTAGGAAGAACCACTTTATTCATTAGCATTCCACTTTTTTCTGTAGTTCTAGCACTACTCTCTAGAGCCTCAGTTACTGATGATGTATCTCCTGTAAATATCACGTAGGACTTTCCTCCTATACCTGTACCTAAACGAATATCTACTATATTTACATCTGCTGCCTTAACAGCACTATCTGCACCTAATATTGAAGCTGTAATACTAAAATATTCGAGAATACCAATTGCATTTGCCTCTTTAGGAATTACAGATAGATTTATCGCTTTAATAACTTGAGGGTGCACCCTTGGTATTTCAAGGTGTTCAATTACACTATGACCTCCTACCGCAATACCAACATCTAAGGAGAACCTAACTGCAGCCACGTCACCAGTAATTAATGCATTATACTTACCTGGACAATTAGGTCTTGCAAAAAGCAACCTTACTTCAGCAGCTTTTAACATGGCATCAGTAGCTTCGATACCTTTTGCTATGCTATTTAGTTCCAAAAAACCAATTGTTTGTGCCATCTTCATCCACCTCATTGTCGCTCTATTACAATATTGTTATTAACCTCGGCAACTACACCTTCTAGACTTGCGTGTATATTTGCTCCTAAGGTTTCTTTATCACATAAACCAATCAGTTGACCAACTTTAACCTTGTCTCCAACTGCTACTACTGATTTAGCAGGAGTACCTATGTGCTGCTTTAAACTAATAACTACCTTATCTGGTACATGCTCTACTAAATGATCAATTAGGTAATCATAATATTTGCCTACACCAATTCTATTTGCTATACCTTTTGAAGCTATTTTTCTGTATTCTATCTCTGGTCTTTGTTTGTATTCATCATCTATTCTTTGGTAACGTATAGATCTTTTAGAAAACTCAGCCTTTAATACTTGATTTACTCTACGGGGCTGTATTTGCATTGGGCATGCAAATAATTCACAAATACCACACTCACTACAAATTAAAGCCTGTTTAATACTTTCATCTTCTAACAATTCATCCATTTCCAAAGTGTAAGCAAACTTTCTCATGATTATATGAGGCTCTAGTGGATGACCAGCCAGATACCTTGGGCACATTTGAGTACAAAGTGTACACTGAATACATGATGACTTTGCACGATTCCTCATGTGCTGGAGACTTATTTGTGAATGGTATGATAGGTAACTATCATCAGGAATTACAATCAAGCCGGATATTGTTTTTGTTATGTAAGAATCTTTAAGTTCATCCGAATCTAAGATTGTACCCATTAAGGGACCACCTTCAATTACTTTAAAATTGTCTATTTTACTACCACCTGCTAATTCAATACACTTCTCATAGGATGTTCCTATTGGTACATGTAATATAACAGGTTCATTTACTTCACCACTAATAGTTAAGAATCTATGGGTAAAGCTTTTATCTTTTAAAGCATCATATACATGGTACATAGTAGCAACATTAGATACTACTGCGTTAACTTCAAGAGGAATACCTCCAGGTGGAACTGGTGTACCTGTAGCTTCATAAACAATCATATGTTCATCCCCTGCAGGATAATAGTTTTCCATTTTGAAAATTTCTACTTTGGAGCCTCTTTTATTAATAGCATTTTGCAAACTATCTATTTCATCGTTATAGGTCTCTTTTAAGGCAAAATACATCTTCCTTGCACTTAAATGATTTCCAACCTCTTCAATTGCATCTAACAATTCGTCTGGATATTTTATCATCAAATATCGGTCTGTTCTTAAAAGGGGTTCACATTCTGCACCATTAATAATAAAATATTCTACTTTTGTGTCTAGTTTCTTATGTGTAGGAAATCCTGCTCCTCCACATCCAACAATACCTGCCTCATATATTTTGTTTATCAAATCCATTATTTATCATCTCCCAGTAGAGCTTGCTCTACCTCAAGGCTATCAATTATTGCCACAATAGTTGAATCAACTAAAACATTGTTATTTTCAAAGGCTCTACGTGCAGTACTTCCGCTAACCACTAATACTTTCTCGCCAATACCTGCTCCTACAATATCTGTAGCGACAAATGATTCTCCTTCTTTTTTTGAATATATATCGACTTGTCTTACAACCATTAGTTTAAGTCCATTTAAACTATCTTCTTTCTTAGTTGCCCAAACATGTCCTATGACTTCACATATTATCACTACATTTCCTCCTGACTCTTATCTAAATACAATTTCTTTTTTCGCTGAGAAAAACACATCCTTAGCTAAAGGTGTGATTATAGTCCCTTTTTGGAATACAGCCTCATTTCCCTTGTCTTTGCATATATCTATAGCAAGGTTATTAGTTATGACCCTTTTGGTGGTAGTGTATTTTATATTGTCATCTTCATTACTTCTGTCCTTATTGGAAGAATAATTATCTGTTATATCCATTTCCTCTTTAATAATTATCCCGAATTTTACTAGCCTTTGAACATATCCTTCTAGCATAGAATATAGTTCACCAGAAGATGTATCTTTATATTTTCTAAAAACCAAAGCCGATTCGGTCAAATACACCTTTTTGTTTCTTAAAAGGGCTTTCAAAACAGCATTTGTAAATGGAGTATCATCTCTGGCTAAAGCAATATCACATAGCCTTGCATTAGTTAATTCACTAATAATTACAAATGAATATTTGTCCACATCTCCATCGAGGTCATAACTATTTATGTCCAAACATTCATATTCCTTTGCTACATTAAAATGTAAGGATATTTTCTCTACATCACCTAAAACTAATATCTTTTTTCTATTATCGGATATGTTTGTACTCTTAGATTCAAGTCGTTTTATAACTTCCTTTGTTATATAATCAATTAGTTCCTTATAATTCATATCCATCTTTACTTCTCCTACTATTTACTTCTTTAAGGATAAAAGCATTAATCCCAAATTATTAATTATATATTTTCTTCTAATTTAGGCAGTATAATCTCAACTTCACTATGAGGACGAGGTATTACATGCACAGAAACTAATTCTCCTACCCTAGACGCTGCTGCTGCTCCTGCATCTGTTGCTGCTTTTACTGCTCCAACATCTCCTCTTACCATTACCGTTACAAGACCACCACCTACACGTTCTTTCCCAATTAATGTTACATTAGCAGCCTTTACCATTGCATCTGCAGCTTCTATAGACCCAACCAATCCCTTTGTTTCAATCATTCCTAACGCTTGTAATTTTGTCATTTCATAATCCTCCTTTTATTTTAAAATAATTTAATTATTACTTTTAAT
>CAZOSE010000025.1:1488-3994 GCA_964582385.1 uncultured Lachnospiraceae bacterium | reverse complement strand
ATGTTTTTCCATCTAATCTACTCATCACTTCTAATACAATTTTTTCAATATCCTCACTTCTTATATCTTTATTACTTGTATTAACTTCATGGTGTTTAACTGCTTCTAATCTTTGTGGCTTCTTTGTACCTCTTAGATCATCTAGTTCCTTTATTCCATATGCTAATCGGCGAATATTTATCAGATTCATTGGACCAATATTATCTGATACAGAACTTCCTCCCATTGCTCCGCTACCTAATGTAAGTGCTGGTGGAAGATTGGTTGTAGCTCCAACTCCTCCAAGAGCTGCTGGTGTATTTACCAATAAACGCATAACCGGTTTTTGTAATGCAAACTCTCTAATTATATTTTCATCATTTGAATGTATGGTCATAGTGTGACCTATACCTTCATTATTCAATATTTCTATAGATCTCTCACAAGCTTTTTCCCAATCGTCTTCCACTATAAACCCTAGAACAGGACAAAGTTTTTCTCTTGAATACGGATATTTAGGGCCAACATTAGTTTGTTCTGACAGAAGAACCCTGGTACCATGGGGAATATCTATTCCTGACATTTCTGCAATTTTTCTTGCAGGTTTCCCAACTATTTCTGGGTTCATAGAACCATTTTGTCTAAATAGAATCTTCTCTACTTTTAATGATTCTACATCATTCATAAAGTACCCACCCTGTTTTTTTATTTCTTCAACTACCTTTTCCTTTATACACTTCTCAGTTATTATAAATTGTTCTGATGCACATATTGTTCCATTATCAAATGTTTTACTTTCTATGATATGTTTAACTGCCACTTGTATATTTGAAGTTCTTTCGATAAATGCAGGTCCATTACCAGCTCCAACACCTATTGCAGGATTACCTGAACTATAAGCTGCTTTAACCATATTTGGACCACCTGTAGCTAATATAACTCCTATGTCCTTATGTTTCATTAGTTCATTTGTTGCTTCTATAGTAGGGATAGTAATTACTTGCACAAGATCTTCAGGTACACTTATCGCTTTAAGGGTTTGTCTAATAATTTTTACAGTTTCTAAAATACAGTTTTTAGCTTTAGGATGTGGACTAAAAATAATTGTATTCCCAGATTTAATACTTATTAAGGCCTTATACATTACAGTTGACGTAGGGTTTGTCGATGGAATAAGCCCTGCAACAATTCCCATAGGTACGGCTATTTCAACTATTTTCTTTTCTTTATCTTCATTTGTGATGCCAATAGTTTTCATATCTTTTATATAGTCGTATACCAATTTACTGCCAAGTATATTTTTCAAAACTTTATCTTCATAAATACCAAATCCTGTTTCTTCTACAGCCATTTTTGCCAAATATTCTGATTTTTGAACACAGCTTTCAGAAACTTTTTTAACTATTTCATCAATCTTTGATTGACTATATTTTGCAAGCTCTTTTTGAGCTATCTTAGAGGCTGCAACTAGATTTCTTACCTCTTGTATTGATTTTAAATCAACATCTAACTCCATTTTATCCTCCCTTAACTTACTTTTTCAGTAAAAGCATCACAAGCAGCTTTACAAGCAGCTTGATCACCAACCAACAATGCTCCAGCAAAATTTGTTTCTGTAGGCGGTCCATAAAACACCTTCATTTCAACATCAGATGCCTTTAATGCTGCATCTAATGCATAAATGGCCTCCTGAGGAGGAGCTATCAAGTATGCCATAGCTGTTCCTTCTTTTACATTTGCCATTTTTGATAAATATCTACCTGTACGTGATATGCAATGAGCAAAATATATTACTTGATCATTATCATCTGCACTATAGAAACAAGCATCATTTTCAATAAAATTAATAGCAGCATCCAAACCACTCCTTACCTCTTCAGGATTAGGACCAGATAAAATGCCAATAAACTCACCTACAAGTTTTGTAGAAGCATTTGAAGCACCTGCATACATGGATTTAGCATATACCACATTAACCCCTGCATTTTTTGTTGCTTCATCTAAAGCTGTATAGGACACATCATCACAATCTGTTGTTATTATTCCTAAACTACAATCAGTTGATGATACGTTTAAAGCTTTTAGCAAATAAGGCGATGCATTAGGAATCATTTTCACGCTTAAGACATTTGTTTTAATAGAATCATTCTTCATTCTTATCTCCCTATAATTTCAAATCAACCCCACTAACCTTAAGTTCGAGCATCTTCTTGATTACATCTGCAATATAAGCACCTGCTTCAACAGCATTTATTCCACCGTCATGTATGTTGGAAATAACAGTTCTTCTTGATTCTATCATCCCTACACTTGCCTTATATGCAATATATGCACTCATACTTTTAGCTGTGGCCAAACCAGGGCGTTCCCCTATTAACAAACAAGTTACTTCACTAGCTAGAGTTTCTGAAATTATGTCCATGGATGGAACTCTCCCATACTTTACAAAAAACGTAGTCCCTACATCGATACCATGTCTTTCTAGCCCATCTATTAGAGAAGGGAGAACATTCTCAATATTAGACTC
>CAZOSE010000025.1:0-1478 GCA_964582385.1 uncultured Lachnospiraceae bacterium | reverse complement strand
TTTGTACTTGAGGATTTAATTTACACTCTTCTTTTAACTCATTTAAGCTTTCAATTGAAAACCTTGCCCCTAAATCTGGCCTTGTTAAGTGTTCGTTTCTATCTTGACATAAGCTTTGAATTATTTTTAAGTTGTTTTTATGTAAAAGGTCTTCGTTAACATCTACCATTACTGCATCATGGGCTATAGCATGGTCCGCTCTTAAGGTAATTAGGGTCCTTGTATTTAGTCTAGTTCCTGATCTTCCAACCCCTATTCTTGCAGCTGTTTTAGTTTTCATTTGCTCTAGTGCTTCCATGTTTTGCGGGTTTTTTAGCAGGACTTGTTCCTTACTCTCCTTAGATGTAATATCAACCAAATCTAATAAATCCGTTGTATCATAGGCCGTTTCACTACTTTCTTCTAATATTTGATTATCCTTTATTCTTTCAACAACCTTTCTAACAATTTCTTCTATTAACTCTTGATTCACCCTCCATCACCTCCTGTTAACAAACATTGTTGGGTCTCCAGCCATTGGCGTGAGTTTTCCATCTTCCATTATTCCTCTTTTTTCAAGCCACTTTTCAAATTCTCTGACTGGCCTTAAGTTCAAAACTTCCCTTATGGCTGCTGCATCATGATATGCATTAGTTTGATAATTCAACATGATATCATCACTTGCAGGAACATTAATTATAAAATTACATCCTGCAGTGGATAAGAGTACACTCAGATTCTCTATATCATTTTGATCTGCCGACATATGATTTGTGTAACAACAGTCACATCCCATAGGCAAACCAGTTAATTTCCCCATAAAGTGATCTTCTAATCCAGCCCTTATTACTTGCTTGCTATCATAAAGATACTCAGGCCCTATAAAACCAACTACTGTATTTACCAAAAATGGATTAAAGTGTTTTGCATATCCATAGCATCTTGCTTCCATAGTAACTTGGTCTGCACCATAATGGGAATTAGAAGAAAGTTCAGACCCTTGGCCAGTCTCAAAATACATAAGATTTGGACCTGTAGCTGTGCCGTGTCTTTTTAATAAATCTTGTGCTTCAATAATATCTTTAGTTGCAAATCCAAATTCCCTATTGCCTTTTTCTGATCCAGCAATACTCTGAAATATTAAATCACTTGGTGCACCATTTTTTATTGCATCAACTTGAGTAGAAATATGGGCTAATACACAAGTTTGAGTTGGGATTTCAAACTTCTCTTTTACTTCATAAAATCGTTTTAGTATATTTTCCACATTTGATACTGTATCTGTAACAGGGTTAAGACCTATTACTGCATCTCCAATTCCATAACTCAACCCTTCAAATAAAGATGCCGTTATTCCATCAATACTATCAATTGTATGATTTGGCTGTAATCTTGTAGCTAAAATCCCACCTTTTCCAATCGTCGTGTTACAGTGGGTTAAAACTTTAATTTTAGAAGCAGCATATATCAAATCTAGATTAGACATTAGCTTTGTTAAA
>CAZOSE010000024.1:0-16544 GCA_964582385.1 uncultured Lachnospiraceae bacterium | reverse complement strand
ATTTGTTTTTTATTAAAAGGATCAATTGATAAATTAATTTTCTTCTTTCCATATGCTAACAACTTTTGAACACGGGCCAGTGTGGTCTCTAAATCATCAAAGTTCATTTTAAAAGCATAGAAGTCTAGATACTTTTTATAAGCTAATTTGTCAAATAAATCTTTATAATAATCCATTGTATATGTAGTATTAACAGCAGGCATTTCATCAAAACCTTGTATTAATATACCGCGAAAATCATCTCCATTAGTAGGCGAGACGGGGCCTGTAACCTTATTAACTTTATGGGATTTAAGCCACCTTAAGGCACCATCTAATAGGACCTTAGCAGCTTCAATATTGTTTACACATTCAAATAATGAAAAATACCCTTCCTTTTGATTTTTTTGTTTGTTTTTATCTTGATTAACCCCAACCAAGAGTCTTCCTAGGTAGTCATTATTATTCTTAATCATAAACAAGGTATATGGTCCGCCACTAAGTTGCATAGAAGAGCCATTTGCCATGATTTTTAATAAAGAGTTTTCTAGAGGAGGAACCCAGTATGGATTGTTTTTATAAATATCGTAGGGAAGTTTAATAAACTCTTTAAGCATTTTCTTGTCATGTGGCTGAAATTGTATTAGTTTCATGGGAAAACCTTTCTGAATAAAAGCATTATAAAGTTTCTGTAATAGTTTATCTTTTGGGATAAATGAAATGTCACTCCAATTCTTATTAAATATAATATCATAAAAACAGTCCTAGTAAGAGTGATAGCCCTATACCTAAGAAGTTACCTATGGCATAACCTACTATTCCGCAAATGATTCCTGGTAGGATTACATTCTTATCTTTTAGGGCGTTTGCAACGGGAACCACAAAGGCTGGTCCGTAAATACCAGCAGTTGAGGTTATAACTGTAATGTTACCGTCTATACCACTTAGCTTGCTTAGGAAGAAATGCAGTATTAATGACCCAAATTGGACAAAAGTAAAAAATATGATTTTGTTACAGGTTTAGCAAGCTTTTTGTATGAGCGAAGATCTGCACTAAATAGTATTAGTGGGATTGAAATAGGAACAAGTATTTCTGAAACAGACATTGCTATTGAGGTGTCTTTAAAAACAAAGCTAAGTAGAAATCCAGAGATATAACTTAAAAAGACAGGACCTAGTAAATCAAAGAGTCTATATCGAGCTGATAGTAATACCATCAGGCGTGGTATAAGAAGTATTGCTACAAGAATCAATATGTTTGAAATCATGGATTTAAGCTCCTTTGTATGAAAACATTTTTATATTAATAGAATATAAAACAATCATAAATAGATTATAAAATTTAATAAAAACAAATGCAATGTTTTACTATATAAATATGAGAATTTCATTCAGTATAGAATAGTTTGAGACATTCTGATATTATATAAATATATTATAAATTTTATAATTTGTTCATTTGTTAATCTATTGACTTAAAACCCTATAAATTGTACGATTATAGTCATATATTAATATGAATAATATACTAAAGGTGATAAAAAGACGACAGGAGATGCAATTATATGAGATTTAGAGATAGGTTTTATCAATTTATGCAAGGAAGATATGGAGTAGATCAGTTTTCCAAATTTTTATCTTTTGGTGGTATTGTTGTAATAATAATTTCTAATTTCTTTGGAGGACAAATTCTAAATTTACTAGGACTATTAATGATTATCTATTCTTATGTTAGAATGTTTTCAAAGAATTTTAATAAACGTTACACAGAAAACCAAAAGTATTTACAATATACTAATAGGGCAAGAAGCTATTTCAACGGATTTAAAAATACTTTTAGTCAAAGAAAAACCCATCGAGTGTTTAAGTGTCCATCATGTAAACAAAAAATTAGAGTACCTAAAGGAAAAGGAAAAATCGAAATAAGTTGCCCAAAATGTTTCACTAAGTTTGTTCGTAAAAGCTAAAGGAGTTAAAAAAGATGTTTGGATACGTTACTATTAATAAAGAAGAACTAAAACTTAGAGAATTTGAACTTTATAATTCTTATTATTGCGGTCTATGTAGAAAGCTTAAGGCTAGGTATGGCAACATTGGACTAGCATCTTTATCATATGATATGACCTTTCTTGTTGTGCTTTTAACGGGACTCTATGAACCAAAAACGGGTATTAAAGGCTTTAAATGTATAGCCCACCCATTTGAGAAAAGGCCAGCTAGAATCAATAAAATAACTGACTATGTTACAGATATGAGTATAGTTTTAGCTTATTATAAGAGTAAAGATGACTGGGTTGATGACAAAGAATACATAAAATTATTATATTCTAAGTTGTTAGAAGGAAAATGTGAAAACATAAAAGGGAAATATTCTAAAAAGGTTGAAAAAATTGATGGATTATTAAAGGAATTAAGAAATAGAGAAAAAGCAAGTGAAGATGATATAGATATTATGGCTGGAATGTTTGGTAAGGTTATGGCTGAAGTGTTTGCTTACAAAGAAGATGTATGGGAAAAAAGCTTGGAGAAAATAGGTTTTTACTTAGGCAAATTCGTATATATCATGGATGCTTATGAAGATATTGAAGAAGATATTGAAAATGGAAATTATAATCCCTTTTTAAATTATTATAAAGAAGGAGATTTTGAAGAAAAAACCTACAAGCTGCTGACGATGATGATGGCAGAATGCTCTAAGGAATTTGAAATGCTTCCAATCATTTCAAATGCTGAAATACTAAGGAATATACTTTATTCTGGGGTATGGAATCGTTATGAAATAATACGAAAAAAAAGACAAGAAAAGCAGGTACAATTAGATGATTGATCCATATAGAATACTAGGTGTTTCAAGAGATGCATCTGAAGATGAAGTAAAAAAGGCATATAGGAAGCTAAGCCGTAAATATCATCCAGATTCAAATGTAAATAACCCAAATAAAGAAGCTGCAGAAGAAAAGTTCAAAGAGATACAGGCTGCTTATGAACAAGTAATGTATGAAAAAAGTGGTGGTACAAGAGGTCAAAACACATATGGACAAGGTCAGTCTAGTGGAGACAATCCTTATGGAGACTTTGGAGACTTCTTTGGTTGGGCTTTTGGAGGTCAACAACAAGGTCAAAGGCAACAGCAAGGTTATAGTAGTGAAAAAGATAGATATATGCAGGCTGCAGCTAATTATATAAATAGCGGTCATTATAGAGAGGCAATAAATGTTTTAAGCCAAATTAATGATAAAGATGCAAGATGGTATTATTTAAGTGGCTATGCTAACTACGGTGTTGGTAATAATGGTCTTGCCCTTGAACATGCAAACAGGGCAGTTCAAATGGAACCAGGTAATATGAGTTATAGAGAGCTTGTTAACATGATTGAATCTGGTGGTGCATGGTATCAAAACAGACGTAGCCCATATAGCCAAACCACAATGTCTAGTACTGATTGTTGTACAAGGTTATGTCTTGCGAACTTGTTTTTAAATATTTGCTGTGGCGGAGGAACAGGCTGTTTTCCGGGAATGTTTTTCTGTTTATAAAAGTGTAAAAATTAAATTATTTGCATATATATAATTAAGAACTTTAATAAGACAGCTAAGTTAAACTTATCCTTTCTGTCTTATCAAGGAGTAATATATGCCAATTGGTAAAACAGATAGTGAACTAAATCTAGCCCTTGAGGTTGGTGAAGAAGTCAGGGATAGGACCTTAAATCTAAATGTTGGTTTTGTTCCTGAAAGTAAGGAGTGGGAGCTAATTGTTAAGTATAGTGGAGATATTAGCCAACTAGCCCAGGAACTTAATATGACTCTTGTGCCTCTACTTAATCAATATGCTATTGTTACAATTAGTGAGTTTCTTATTGACCAGCTTGAGAATCATCCCCAAATTGAATTCATAGAAAAACCCAATAGACTATCTTATGAAGTGAATGTTGGAAGGTTAGCTTCCTGTATAAATCCCCTTCAAACCCCTCAGTTTAACCTGTTTGGTAGAGGGGTTATTGTTGCTATTATTGATTCAGGCATAGACTATGCTCACCCTGACTTTAGACTGGACAATGGACAGACAAGAATATTAGATTTATGGGATCAAACTATTTCAGGTTCCCCACCAGAAGGATTTAGTCTTGGAAGCTTATTTAATAGAGATGAAATTAATGAAGCATTAGGAGTAGCAAATCCACTCCAAAGGATGGAAATTGTTCCGAGTATAGATACCTCTGGACATGGTACCCATGTTGCAGGAATTGCAGCAGGTAATGGCAGGGCCAGCAATGGGACTTATAGAGGAGTTGCATCCCAAAGTGAATTAATTATTGTGAAATTAGGATCTTCAGTTGGAAACTCATTTCCTACTACTACCAGGTTAATGGAAGGTATTGATTTTTGTGTAAGAAAAGCAATTGAATACAATATGCCTATTGCTATTAACTTAAGTTTTGGAAACAACTATGGTGCCCATAATGGCAGCACTATACTAGAAAGCTATATAAACGACATATCTAATTTTGGTAAAAGTAATATTATAATAGGTACAGGTAACGAAGGTACAGCAGGCAAACATGCAGGTGGTATAATAGGCAACACAATCGAGATAATCGAACTTGCAGTAGGCCAATACCAATTTTCTTTTAATCTACAAATATGGAAAAACTTCTATGATCGATTTGATATTACAATAGTATCTCCCGGTGGTACGAGAGTCGGTCCCATTCCTACACGTCTAGGTACTCAACAATTTATTATAGGACCTACCGAAATCTACCTATATTACGGAGACCCAACTCCCTATAATCCACAACAACAAATTTTTATTGAATTTATCCCCAGGAATAATTATATAGAACCTGGTTTATGGCAGATAGAATTAACCCCAATTGATATCACAGTAGGCAATTATGATATGTGGCTTCCTTCTGGAGGGACAATAAGCCCAGAGACTAGATTTACAAGGCCAACTGAAGAGACAACACTAACTATCCCGTCTACAGCCTTAAGGGCTATTAGTGTTGGAGCCTATAATCCTAGACTTTCAAGTCTTGCCTTCTTCACAGGAAGAGGCTATCCAAGAGGATTTTCTTATGTAAAACCAGATATTGTTGCTCCTGGAGTTAACATTACATCCTGTGCACCAGGAGGAACTTACACCAATATGTCAGGTACATCAATGGCAACGCCCTTTGTTACTGGAAGTGTAGCCCTTCTTATGGAATGGGGAATTGTAAATGGTAATGATCAGTATATGTATGGTGAGAAGGTGAGGGCCTACCTTATAGCAGGAGCAAGACAGCTTTCCTTTGAGTCCATATACCCCAACCCTATTGTAGGATACGGTGCCTTATGCCTGGAGAACAGTTTTTTGCTGACCCAATAAGCAATCCCATAAGATATAAGCTAACATACACTAACTATTTACATTTCCCTGTATTTGCTATAAAATTATGTTAATGATATAAATGAATGGAGGTCGTATTATGATTTATGATAGCATTTCTGAATTACCCGATAGATACAAGTCAGCTATTGTAAGAGCTGTTGATTTAATTATAAAGAGAGAAATACCTGAATTAGCTAAAGTTGTGCTATTTGGCAGTTGCGCCAGACTACACCTTCATGTTGGTAGTGATATTGACTTACTAATTGTAACTGATAATGTTATAAAAGATAGACGTCTAGTAAGCTATGTAAGATCTGATTTGGAATTTCTACCAGATGATATGCAGGGAGACATTGTGTTTACTAATAAAGAATTCTATGAAACTAGCACAGAAAAGTTACATAGTGATATTAGAAGAGATGGAATTACATTATGGAATAGGGGGAAATATACAGATGAATATAAACAGCTACTACCTATTAGCCAGGAATGATTATCTATTCCTGCAAAGTGCCAAAAATTCTAAACTATATAATAATATTGCTGTTCAAGCCCAGCAAATAGTAGAAAAATATTTAAAACACCTAGTCTACACCTTTTGTATTGACCATCACGAATCCTTACGGGCTCTCAGATCCCATAGTTTAGTAAAGCTAAATAGTATTCTATTAGAATCGGGGATAGATTTGGAACTTTCAAAAGGAGACCTTGCCATATTAAAAGACTATTACTATGATGCAAAGTATCCTGGTGATAATTTTATAGTAGTTAGTAAGGAAGATGCAGAACATGCTTTAAAAGTAGTTGAAGATGTAAAGAAAAAAGTTGAAAACTACCTAGCTAGAATAGGATATTGTGATGAATGTAGTAGTATAATGGATAATGACAATTGTACTAATGAAGGTTGTAGTAAGTCTTAAATAAAAGATAAGATAATAAGGTAATTACAAGGCTCTTGGCCTAAGCTTGGTGTGGGATTCTATTGAGTCCTACCTCATACTTGGTTAAGAGCTATTTTAATGCCTTTATTCTCCAATGATCTTGTATATCCAAAGTTAACAACTACTACTGTAGAAAAATGCTAAGAAGTAAATCTTAAAGGAATATTAAAACTTTAACCTATATAATGTTAATAAACAATCTGATAAAATGTTTTCATGGAGGTAAGGAAATGTATAATATTTTAATATGTGATGATGAAGTAGATATAGTTGAGGCGCTTAAAATATATCTTGGCTCTGCAGGCTATAATACTTTTGCTGCCTATAATGGGAAAGAAGCAATAGAAATTACAGAGAATAATGAAATTCATCTTATCTTGCTGGATATAATGATGCCAGAAATGGATGGACTAACTACTATTTCCAAATTAAGAAAAGTTAGTAATGTACCAGTTATATTCCTTACCGCAAAAAGTGAGGACACAGATATAATACTTGGACTTGACTTAGGTGCGGATGACTATATTACAAAGCCTTTTAAGCCTACTGAAGTTCAAGCAAGAGTTAGGTCTCACTTACGAAGATACATGCACTTTGGAAGCGGCAATGTATCTAAGGCTAGGTTACAAGTATCTGGCCTAGAGCTAGATGATAAGACAAAAGAATTCAAGGTAGATGGGGAAATAGTAAACTTAACGCCAACTGAGTTTAATATTATGAAGCTATTTATGGAAAGGCCAGGAGAAGTTATTTCACCTAAAGAAATATATAAAAGTGTATGGAATGAAGATCCTTTTGGGGCAGATAGCACAGTTGCAGTACATATTAGGCATTTGCGTGAAAAGATTGAAATTGATCCAGGAAACCCTAGATATTTAAAGGTTGTGTGGGCAAAAGGATATAAACTAGAAAGGGGCAGGATATTTGATGAAAAGATTAACTCGTAGTTTTACTGCTAAAGTAGTGGCTGTTATAATGCTGATGCTACTAATTATTGTTGCAATACTTAGTTCTATCGGCATTGCTTTTGGTACAGATATTGGCATGTATTATGGGGTAGATAGTTATTACGAAACACAGTATTTCAGAAGCACTGCTTATCATCAAGCTGATGATGTAATCCATACCTATGTTGATATGGATGATGGTTATATAGAAGAAAGATATTCAGAAAAAAGAAGTAATCTAAGGTTTTCTATTGCAAAGGAAGAAACTCCAGACATGGTGGAATACTCTAATTATGATATAGATAATGTGGATATTAATGATGAAAGTATGGTTTTTGTGGGTGAATTTCCAATATATAATCATATTACAAGTATAAGCGTTGCCAATCCCATTACTGCTAAAGATGAATTTTATATGGAGTATCAACTATTTAATTTTATACATCCTTTAAGATATGTATTAATTTTGATTCTTGTTCTGTCAATAATATTTATTATTGTAGATTTAATCTTTTTGTTTTCCAGTGTAGGCCATCGTGATGATACTGATGAAATATATTTAAATAATTTTGATAAAATACCTTTTGATATTTTACTTTTAGGAGAGTTAATTCTTCTTGCATTTGTGTTTGAAGTGGTGGTAAACAGCTATTATTCCAACCCTTTCGAAATGATGCTAGTAATAGGTTTCTTAATATTACTAGGGGCTGCTTTCCTTGCTACTGTCCTTTCCTTTGCAGTTAGAATTAAGAAAGGGGTCTTAATCAAACAGTTAATTACTACAAGGGTAATTAAATTTGTTATAAAACAAGTTAAGATAGTGTTTTCACTGACTAAGAAATTCTTTAGAATGCTGCCCCATATATGGCAGGCTGCAATGATCACTTTAGCCATACAATTTGTAAGCTTAGTTTTATTAATATTAACAAGTTCCTATAATGGTGAGTTTTATCTGATACTATGGCTACTTTTCAATGTTCTAATCTTTGCAGGAATAAGTTTTGGCGTATTCCAGATGGGTAAACTAAAGAAATTTGGTAAAATGATGGCAGATGGGGACTTTGAAACTAGGTTGGATACAAGTAAAATGTATTTTCATTTTAAAGAACATGGTAATAATCTAAATGAAGTAAGTAGTGGTATGAATATAGCTATAGAAGAGAGGATGAAGTCGGAACATTTAAAAACAGAGTTAATTACTAATGTGTCCCATGATATTAAAACACCTCTTACATCAATTATTAGTTACGTTGATTTGATGAAACAAGAAGATATAGACGGGGAAAACATCAAAAACTATTTAGATGTTGTTGATAGGCAGTCAATAAGGCTAAAGAACTTATTAGAAGATCTTGTAGAAGTATCTAAGGCTTCAACAGGTAATATCACAGTAGAAAACACTCCTTGTGAGCTTAATGTTCTGTTGGGCCAAGTAGCGGGAGAGTATGAGGAAAAATTAGAAGATAGAGATTTAGAACTGATAATCTCTGTACCAGAAGAACCCCTTGTTATTCTAGGAGATGGCCGTCACTTGTGGAGAATATTTGATAATTTACTAAATAATATTACTAAGTACACCCAAGAAAAAACTAGAGTATACCTGACACTAGAAAAACAAGATGAAAAGGTGGTTGTTACTTTTAGAAATATATCAAGATATCCTCTTAATATTACAAGTGAAGAATTAATGGAAAGGTTTATAAGAGGTGATAGGTCAAGACATACAGAAGGATCTGGCCTAGGACTTTCCATAGCAAAGAGCTTAACCCAGTTACAAAAGGGTAGTATGGATATTGTCATAGATGGTGATCTCTTCAAGGTAATCCTGGTTTTTGATTCTTTCAAAAGAAATGAAGTGTAAAATATAAGTAATAACTTTGTAAATTAAGACATATTTAGCTGCAAATATGCTAATATTATTTAAATGATTTGGCAAAAAGGTTTAAGGGTGAAGATATGAGTAGGGTAATTAATAGTAAAATCAAAGAACAAATTAATAGGAAGTTAAAAGTAAAAATACCAATAATAAATGGTAATTACGGATTTATAGATGCTAAAGATATGCCCTTAGGTACTTACACGTCAAAAAGTATTTCTTTAGAAGAGGATAACTGGGCAACTACTGGTGAATTCTCTAATAAGACAAATAACCACTGTGGGGCAGTTGCCAGCACCAATATTGCCTTATATTATGCTTATAAGGGTTATATAAACTTGCTGGTTAATACTAGTAAGCCAGCAACCTTTTATGAAATTCATAACAATATAGGTAATGGTCCTGTTATGAAGGTTGCAGCAAAAACAAAGGATTATTTTATAAGTAGAGGATATAACTTAAATTATCGTATGGTACCACTCTATAAAGGAATTAAAGAAGCGGTAGCTATGAATAGACCTTGTGGGGTTTTACTAACAGCAGGAATAGCTAATTGGCACTGGGTTATTGCTGTAGGATATAGAGAATATGCAAATGGAGAAAAGTACATACGAGTAATTAATGGATGGGAAAATTCCAGTAATCAGTTTTTCAAAATTAAAAATGGAGCTAAAATTGTATCAGCTACAGAATATTGGATTTAATAAAGGCCTTGGTTTTTTATGACTTCTAAAATGTCATAAGAGACCAGGGTTTCTTTTTTTATTTAGCCCTTCTGGTAACCCTTACAAAATGACATTTCCATAATCTTCAAATGTGGTATAATAAGACATGCTAGTGTTATGATTTATCTTGTTATAAAGCTAAGAGGAGGCTATCATGAACAAGGACCCAAACAATTATGATATATCAAATAAAGATAATAAGTTAGATGATGAAAATATTTCAAATAGTAGTGACGAGCTAAATGAGGATAAAAAAAACAGTAATCGTGATGTTATAGTTGCTTTAGGATACCTAACTCAGCTTAGTGTAACTATGGTAGCAATAATAATGGTTGGTGTATTATTTGGCAGATTTTTAGATAAAGTGTTTGGTACATCTCCTTGGTTTCTACTGATTTTCTCATTATTAGGGGCTGCAGCAGCCATAATGAACTTGTTCAACATATCCAAAAGGAAAAAGTAGCTACCCAAATAGCAAGTGAATACTAAAGAACTAATAAGCTCAAAGAGAATGAATTATATACTAATTATTTAATTAAATTAGTTGTTAACTGGATATATGTTTATACACTAACCTCCTTAATATTACAAAAAACGATGAAATCAAAATAATGCTTGCAATATGACTATTAGATGTATTATTATGTATCATGTAGTGCAAATTTCATTAAATTTATTCTGTGTCACTTCGAGTAATATAGTTAACATTTACATTTTAGACACATAAAAGAACAATTTTTTATACACTAAAAATTTATGAAAGGAAACATAGATGAAATTATCTAGTGAAGTTAAAAAAGAATTAGTTACTATAGGTATAGGAATTATAGCTTGTAGTATTATAACCTTAACTGTGTTTTTTGTGATTGGAAAGTTTAACTTGTCGGTCCTTTTTGGTTCAGTTTATGGAGGAGTTATAGCTTTCTTGAACTTTTTGTTTTTAGCTAGAACAGTTCAAAAGATAGCAGATATGGCAGAAGTAAATATGATAGATGATGCTAAAAAGAAAATGCAAGCTTCCTATTCATCACGACAATTAGGTGTAGTTATAGCAATAGGAGCAGGACTATTTATTAGTAATAAATATGGTACTTTTCATTGGGTTCCAATGATAATTGCGGTTACTTATCCAAGAATAACTATTTTTGTTTTAAGTATTTTCAATAAAAAGTATAAAAAAGAAAGGGGAGATTATTAATGGAAGTTAACGTTACAGGTGCAAAGGTCTTGCTCCGGCTTCCCCTGGGAATTACAATTACGGAAGCACAAGTTAGTATGTGGATTATCATGATAGTTATAGCCTTGTTATGTAAATGGCTAACCCATGATTTAAAAGTCAAACCCACTAGTAAACGGCAAGTAGTTGCTGAAACTATAGTTAATTGGATTACTAACTTGGTAAAAGACGTTATGGGAGTTAAATTTGAAAACTTTGCACCCTTTATAGCAACATTATTTGCTTTTGCTATATTTTCTAACTTGAGCGGGTTATTTGGACTTTTCTCACCAACATCGGATCTAAACACAACCCTTGGCTGGGCTATTTTAGTTTTCTTTATGATCCTTTATGCTAATATAAAAACAAATGGTTTTAAAGGCTATTTAAAAGGATTAACAGAACCGGTGATATTCTTTACACCTCTTAACATTCTTAATGAATTTGCAACACCGCTTTCAATGGCAATGCGTTTGTTTGGTAATGTTTTAAGTGGTTCTGTAATTTCAACTCTTTTATATGCTGGACTAGCTGCACTAAGTGCATATCTTTTGCAGTGGCTTCCAGAATTTTTTGCAAGAATACCAATTTTTCAACTTGGTATTCCAGCTGTACTATCAATTTATTTTGATTTATTTAGTGGTATCTTACAAGCGTTTATATTTTGCATGCTGACAATGGCCTATGTGGCAAATGCAGCAAGTGAAACATAGATAAATAATATATTAAAAATGGAGGTAATATAAATGGATAAAGCTTTAGTATTAATGGGATGTGCTATTGGTGCAGGAATCTCAATGATAGGTGGTATTGGACCTGGTATTGGTGAAGGTTATGCAGTAGGTAAAGCATGTGAGGCAATTGGACGTCAACCAGAAACCAAGAGTGATGTTACATCAACAATGCTTCTAGGTTGTGCAGTTGCAGAAACAACAGGTATTTACAGTTTAATTATAGGTTTATTACTAATATTTGTTGCACCAGGTATGTTCATGGGCTATATGTAATCAATTAATTAATAAAGAAGAGAGGAATTGCGAATGGCTGATTATTTAGAATTACTATCTCTTGATTTTTGGCAAACACTCATGTCTTTTGGCAACTTAATAATTCTTTATTTTTTAGTTAAAAAATTCTTATATAAACCTGTAAAAGAAATTCTTGATGCTAGGGCTAATGAAGTTGATGATATATATTCAGAAGCTGAGGTTATGCGTGAAGAAGCAAAAACTTACAAGGAAACTTACGAAGGAAAACTTAAAACAGTAAAGAATGAAACTGACGAAATGATAAAAAGAGCAACAGAAAGTGCCAAACATCGTAGTGAAGAAATTGTCAATGAAGCCATTGCTGAGGCAGATAATGAAAAGCGTAAAGCTAAGAATGATATTTATCTCGCTAAAAAGAAAGCAATGGAAGATTTGAGTACAAAGGTATCTGGAATGGTAATTGAACTATCAAGACAAGTAGTTCAAAAAGAAATTGATCAAGATGTACATCAAAAATTAATTGATTCAGCAATTGATGAGCTGGGTGAAAGTGTATGAGTATTGCGAATGTCTATGGTAATGCCTTATATGAGTTAGCTAGTGAAATGCAAGAAGAAGATATAACAAAAGATGAATTTGCTGAAGTTATAAACCTTTTTAAAGCTAATTCTACATTTGTTAATTTGCTGTCAAATCCAAGAATATCAAAAAACGAACGTTTAAAGATATTAGACGATATCTTTAAAGAAGATGAGAAATCTTATCTACTTTCTTTATTAAAAATACTTACAGAAAAAAGAAAAGTAGGATTATTAAGTGAGATATTTGATAGATATGAAAACAGATATAACAAAGAAAAGAACATATTACCTATAAAGGTAATTAGTGCAGTTGAGCTTGAGGAAGATCAAAAACAAAAGCTTAGGCAGAAAATGACTAATTTAACAGGAAAGCAAGTTATAATAACTAATAAAGTTGATAAATCAACTATTGGTGGAATTCGTATAGAATATGATGGGTACTTGATTGATGCTAGTATTCAATACAAATTTAAAAATCTAGAGCATATATTAAAAAATGCGGACTATTCACAATCGGAGGTCTGATGAATGAATATAGATCAAATTAGTAGTCTGATTAAGGCTCAAATAAAAAATTATGATAATAAAATTGAGCAATCAGAAACAGGTACCGTTATTACTGTTGGTGACGGAATTGCAAGAGCTCATGGTCTAGATAACTGTATATCTAATGAGTTAATTGAGTTTCCTAACGGTGTATTCGGTATGGCACTTAACTTAGAAAAAGATCATGTATCTATTGTTCTACTAGGAAGTGATAGTGGAATAAAAGAAGGTGACATTGTAAAACGAACTAAAAATGTTGTATCTGTTCCAGTAGGAGAGGCTCTAATTGGTAGAGTTGTTAATTCCCTAGGGCAACCTATTGATGGTAAAGGAACTATTGAAAAAATAGAACTTATGCCAATTGAATCAGATGCACCAGGAATTATAGAAAGAGAATCTGTACACACTCCACTTCAAACTGGAATTAAGGCTATCGATAGCATGATTCCCATTGGAATGGGACAACGTGAGCTGATTATCGGAGATAGACAAACAGGAAAAACAACAATTGGAATAGATACTATTATCAACCAAAAAGGTAAAGATGTTATATGTATTTACGTAGCAATTGGCCAAAAAGGTTCTACTGTAACACAGTTAGTAGAAACCCTTACACGTGCTGGGGCTATGGATTATTCAATCGTAGTTAGTTCTACAGCAAGTGACCTTGCTCCACTGCAATATATTGCTCCATATTCTGGCTGTACAATGGGAGAATATTTTATGAAGCAAGGAAAAGATGTGCTGATTATATATGATGACCTGTCTAAACACGCCGTTGCATATAGAACCTTGTCCTTATTGCTAAGACGTCCACCAGGTAGAGAAGCCTATCCTGGAGATGTTTTTTATTTGCATAGTCGTTTATTGGAACGTGCTGCATGTCTTTCACCTAAACATGGTGGAGGAACACTTACAGCCCTGCCAATAATTGAAACCCAGGAAGGTGACGTATCAGCGTATATTCCAACAAATGTAATATCAATTACAGACGGACAAATATACTTAGAAAGTGAACTGTTTCACTCAGGTGTAATGCCAGCAATCAATCCAGGTATTTCTGTAAGTCGTGTTGGTGGTTCAGCACAAATAAAGGCTATGAAAAGCGTATCAGGTAAGTTGAGACTTGCTTATTCTCAGTATCGTGAGTTACAGGCATTTGCCCAATTTGGTTCAGATCTTGATAAAGATACAAAATCAAGATTAGATCAAGGAGAAAGAATTGTAGAGGTATTAAAGCAAAATCAAAACTCACCGGTTCCAGTTGAGTTACAAGTTACAATTATTTATGCAGTTGTTAATAATTATCTGACAAATGTGGCTGTAGCAGATATTCAAGAATATGAAAAAGAATTGTATTTTGAACTTACATCATATAATGAAGATTTCCTAGGTAAAATTAGAAACAACGAGAGTTTTGACAAAGAAATGGAATCAGAACTTAAAGAGATACTTGAAGATTTTACAAACAAGTTTCTGCAAAGAAAGTAATCTTGTAGGGATAGGAAGGAGGCAAGTATTTGGCAAGTTCTTCAATGAAAGATATCAAAAAAAGAGTAGTTAGTATAAAAGGCACTAGACAGATTACAAAGGCTATGGAACTAGTTTCTTCATCAAAATTACTAAAAGCAAGACAGCAAATAGCAAATAGTAGAGAATATCACTTGGCAATAAGTAATGAAATGTCAAAGATACTCTCAAGACATATAGATACTCAGTCACCTTACTTTAATGGTAGGCAAAAGATAAAGAAAAGTTGCTATGTTATTATAGCTGGTGATAGAGGATTAGCAGGTGGATACAACAATAATGTCTTTCGTTATCTAAAGGATAAAATAAAAGATAAACAAGAGCAAGATATTTGTATTATTCCAATTGGCAGAAAAACCACTGAATATTATAAAAATAGAAACTATGAATTAGTAACTAGTGAATTTACCCGTGTAGAAGAAATTGATGTTGGTAGTTGTCATGAGATTGCAAGTTTGATAACAAACTTATATTTCAAGGAAGAGTTTGACGAGGTTTTTATAGTATTTACACACTTTGCTTCTATGCTTAGTCAGCAACCAGCAATGGTTAAAATACTTCCTCTCGATGAAAGTTTAAGGGGAGATAGAAAAGAAAAAGATACAGAGTACCTATTAATTGAACCAAGCAGTAATGCGGTTTTTAATGAACTTATTCCTAGCTATATTGCAGGAATGTTGTGGGGTTCAGTTAATGAAAGCTTAACAAGTGAATATGCTGCACGTCGTGTAGCAATGGAATCAGCTTCTAAAAACGCTGATGAAATAATAGACGTTTTAAGCAACCAGTATAATAGAGCTAGACAAGGCTCAATTACTCAAGAGCTTACTGAGATTATAGCTGGTAGTGGAATGTGATAAAAACCTGAAAGGAGTGAATAACATGGATAAAAACATAGGTATTGTTACTCAGGTTATTGGCCCTGTTTTAGATATCGAATTTGAAGAAGAACATCTTCCTAAACTAATGAATGCAATTGAAATAAATCATAACGACAAAAAAATTGTATTAGAAGTATCACAACATATAGGTGATAATTCAGTACGCTGTATAGCTATGAGTAGTACAGATGGATTACCAAGGGGAATAGAAGCAATTGATACAGGAAACCCTATTAAAGTTCCTGTAGGAAGTCAAACACTAGGGAGAGTTTTCAATGTGCTTGGTGAGCCAATAGATGAGCAACCTGCGCCAAAGACTGATGAACAGTGGCCTATTCATAGATCAGTTCCTACTTATGAAGAAATAGAAACAACAACAGAAATATTTGAAACTGGTATTAAAGTTATAGACTTAATATGTCCATTTGTAAAAGGTGGAAAGACAGGATTATTTGGAGGTGCTGGTGTTGGTAAAACAGTTCTAATAATGGAGCTTATTAACAACATAGCAATTGAGCATGGTGGTCTTTCGGTATTTACTGGTGTAGGAGAGAGAACACGTGAAGGTAATGATTTATACAATGAAATGAAAGAATCAGGTGTTTTAGACAAAACAGCACTCGTATATGGTCAAATGAATGAGCCACCAGGAGCACGTATGAGAGTTGGATTATCTGGTCTTACAATGGCGGAATATTTTCGTGATAAGGAAGGCCAAGATGTTCTTTTGTTTATTGACAACATATATCGTTTTTCCCAGGCTGGTAGTGAAGTTTCAGCCTTACTTGGTCGTATGCCTTCGGCGGTAGGTTATCAGCCAACCCTAGCCACAGAAATGGGGGCTTTACAAGAGAGAATTACGTCTACAAAGAGTGGTTCAATTACTTCTGTACAGGCAGTTTATGTACCAGCAGATGATCTTACTGACCCTGCACCTGCAACAACATTTGCCCATTT
>CAZOSE010000023.1:16142-16858 GCA_964582385.1 uncultured Lachnospiraceae bacterium | reverse complement strand
TCCTCCTTATTCTTGTAAGTGTGTAATTCTTGTCATAAGTTACAGTATTTATTAAGTTTTATTATACCAATAGTATGGGTTGTTTTCAATTAATTTAGACAAAAAACGAGTTGTATTCTCCATTACATTTCTTTTACCTCTTATTCAGTTCCTTGAAAAATAACTGGATTTTTGCTTGGGTCAATCCACTGAAGTAGTTTTATCATGTTATCTTCAGAAGCAGCTGTACAACCTGCAGTACTAGAATTACTTCTTCTCCAAACATGAAGCAAAATTGCGCTGCCTTTTCCTGGCGTCCTTGAAGAAGTATTATAATTTATCACTATCCCATACTTATATAAGTCTATTTCGTATAAATTTTCTGCTGAATTCCATTTTCCATCTTTAGGCCCATCGATGCTAGTACTGTACCGGTATTATAAAATGATGAGTTGACATCATCTATCCAATAGTCTTCTGGTGTAGATTTAATGCTTGAACAGCCTAGAAGTAAAGTTGATACAGTGAATAATATACCGATTATAAATATTTTCTAAGTCTTATGTAATAACATTAGATGCCCTTTCTCTTTTGATATAAGTTTTATTGTCTTTTATATTATACCTATAAAAAGAAAAAACTCTATGTCAAAGCTCATCCCAAAGAGTTATCTTTAGATATGCACAAATAAACATAGAGTTTTATCTATTTTTCGTACCTTTGCCGATTCAATTAAA
>CAZOSE010000023.1:9395-16132 GCA_964582385.1 uncultured Lachnospiraceae bacterium | reverse complement strand
CATCACTTATGTCTTCTTAATACTTCATATCCTTCAAAATATCAGCAAAATCTAGTGTAGCAAAGTAATCCTTCGGGGTCTCAGCCCTTCTTATCATTTGCACAGAACCATCCTCTTTTAGCAAAAGTTCCGCACTTTTAAGCTTGCCATTATAATTATATCCCATAGATTGGCCGTGGGCACCTGTATCATGAATAACAATATAGTCACCAATATCAATCTTTGGAAGCATTCTATCCACTGCAAACTTATCATTGTTTTCACACAAGGATCCTGTTATGTCGTATTTATAATCATTAGGACTGTCTTCTTTATCCATCACTGTAATATGGTGATAAGCACCATACATAGCTGGTCTCATCAAGTCTACAGCACAAGCATCTAGCCCAATATATTTTTTGTATATATTCTTTTCATGAACTGCAGTAGTTACCAAATGACCGTAAGGGCCTAACATATAGCGACCAAGCTCAGTAAATATAGCTACATCTTCCATTCCTGCTGGCACCAAAACATCTTCAAAGGCTTTTCTTACCCCTTCTCCAATTACCATAATATTATTTGGCTTTTCATCTGGCATGTATGGTATTCCGATACCACCTGATAAGTTGATAAACTTAATGTGTGCACCAGTTTTTTCTTTTAGCTCTACAGCTAGTTCAAATAATATTCTTGCAAGCTCTGGATAATATATATCGCTTATAGTGTTACTAGCAAGAAAAGAATGAATGCCAAAGTGCTTCACTCCTCTGTCCTTTAGTATCTTAAATCCTTCTATCATTTGTTCTTTTGTAAATCCATACTTAGCATCACCTGGATTATCCATAATTGTGTTGCTTATTTCTAATAGACCACCTGGATTATAGCGACAACTTACTGTTTCTGGTAGCCCTGCCACCTTATCTAAGAAATCTATATGGGTAAAGTCATCTAGATTAATATATGAATCTAGGTCTCTTGCCTTAATAAACTCCTCAGCTGGTGTTGCATTAGATGAAAACATAATTTCATCACCAACAATACCAAGGGCTTCTGCTAACATTAGTTCTGTATATGATGAGCAGTCAACACCGCACCCTTCTTCATGTAGTATTTTAATTAAATATGGATTTGGTGTTGCTTTAAT
The DNA here is from genome assembly GCA_964582385.1 of uncultured Lachnospiraceae bacterium. Lineage (GTDB taxonomy): Bacteria > Bacillota > Clostridia > Lachnospirales > Lachnospiraceae > JAAYRG01. The sequence continues at coordinate 15,006 of CAZOSE010000023.1, read as the reverse complement.
TGCAAAATATTCTTTAAATCCTTTATTCCAAGAAAATGCTTCATGTAGTTTTCTAGCATTCTCTCTAATTCCTTTTTCATCATATATATGAAAAGGAGTTGGGTACTCCTTTGAAATCTTTTGTATCTGGTCAAGTGTTATAAATGGCTTTTTCATTTTGATCAACCTTTCACTGCTTTTAGTAGTTCATATTATAAACAAACAAATAAGCTTGTGCAAGCTTATTGATTACTATTTTATACTTTTTTAACTGTATATTTAAGTCATGTTTTATCTATGTTTTTATGTCATGTTTTATCTGTGTTTTTATGTCATGTTTTACTGTATTCTTTAAAAGTTAATTTATATTATTACTTATACCTAGCAGAAGAAAGCTTTTTATTGTTATAGTCTAATGCTCTAGCATCTCTAAGCAACTCCACATCTGCTCCAGACTCCATTGCACTAATAAAATCACTAATATTTTCAAGTTTATGGTCAAATAACATACCACCTCTTAAATCTCTATCATGGTGCGAGTCTGAACCTGCTGTTACCGGCAACTTGTGACTGTCTGCAAAGGAGCCAGCACGTCTATCATAATGTAAGTCATCATGGCTTGAGTTTATAACTTCAACAGCATCTACGTGGTTGGGAAACAGTCTGATTTTGTTAATATAACTAGCTTCCCTATATGGATGGGCATGGACAAAATATCCACCGGCAGCTTTTATATGTTCGTAGTGTTCTTCAATGGACCAATACACAATATCTGGATGCTCTAATAACCACTTTTTATCAAGACCATATATTAAAAAATCGTTCCCTTCAAAGCTCTCTTCCCAACCAAAGAAAACAGATAAGCCGATTTTATCCCCTTCTCTTTTTGCATTCTCATATCCAAGGGTAAACTTATTAACCCACTTATCCCATGGCATATTTCTAGGTATTAATGTGTTTCCATTATAAAAATGATCTGTTACAATAATTCCGTCATATCCTAATTCCTTGTATATTCTGGCTTGCTTTGCTCCACTTGTAGAAGCACAAGCACTAATTTCTGATGTATGCATGTGAGTTTCATATAAATATTTTCTCATTACAATCATCTCTTTCTATATAAAGCAAATAAATAAGTTTCACTAATATGTCTAAGTATAGCATAACAAAAATATTCAGTCTATTGGATAAATCACACATGGAAACTAGATTTATTCATTTAGATATGTTAAAATGTCTAAGATTAAGGTCAATAAAAGTTAGTATAAAAGATAACAATTATAAGTTGTTTAATTCGAAAGGAATATCATAAATGGAACAGTATAATGGTAGTCAGATTGTTGTATTAGAGGGTTTAGAAGCTGTTAGAAAGCGACCTGGTATGTATATTGGTAGCACCGGAAGCAGAGGTCTTCACCATCTAATATGGGAAATAATTGATAATGGTATAGATGAACATTTAGCTGGTTTTTGCACACAAATAAATGTTGTTTTACACAAAGATGGTGGCATTTCAGTAGCTGATAATGGCCGTGGTGTTCCAGTAGATATACATCCAACACAGAAGATTCCAACAGAACGTGTTGTTTACTCTGTTCTTCACGCTGGTGGAAAGTTTGATCATTCGGTATATAAAGTTTCTGGAGGGCTACACGGTGTTGGTGCCGCAGTAGTTAATGCCCTATCAAAGCGTATGATAGTTGAAATAAAGCGTGACGGGAAAATATATCTTGACGAATTCGAAAATGGTGGACATCCTGTTACCAAATTGATTAATAAAGAACTTCCATCTATCGGAACATGTAAGAAAAGTGACACTGGAACAAAGGTTACCTTCTATCCAGATGATGAAATCTTTGAAACGATTGAATTTAAACCTGAAGTAATTAAAAAGAAATTGAAGGAAATGTCTTACTTAAACAAGGGCTTGAATTTAGTATTTACTGATGAAGAAGCTAATGAAGTCATTACCTATATTGAAGAAGATGGTATTAAAAGCTTTGTTTCTTATCTTACTAGAGATGATAGTGTAATCCATGACAAGCCAATCTACATAGAAGGAAGTAGTGGTGACATTGAAGTTGAGGCAGCTTTTCAATACACAAGTGACTATTCTGAAACAATTAATGCCTACTGTAATAGGATTAATGTTGTGGATGGTGGTACCCTTGTAACAGGCTTTAAGACATCCCTTACTAGAGTTATGAATCAGTATGCTAGAGAACTTGGAATCCTAAAAGAAAAAGATGATAATTTTGATGGCAAGGATATTAGAAACGGAATTGTAGCTATTGTTTCCATTAAACATCCAGACCCACAGTTTGAAGGTCAAACCAAGTCAAAGCTTGGTAATACAGATGCAAAGACTGCTGTAGAAGATGTATTTACCATAAAGGCACAGTACTACTTTGATAGAAACATTGAGGTCTTAAAAACAATCCTTGATAATTCATTGAAATCCTTCAACGCTAGAAAAGCAAGCGATAAGGCTAGAAATGCTATAATTAAGCAGATTTCTGATGTAGACACCCGTAGTAAGCTTGCATCTTGTTCTTCTAAAAAGGCAGAAGAATGTGAAGTTTATATAGTGGAAGGTGATTCAGCAGGTGGAACAGTAAAAACTGCAAGAAATCGTAGAACACAAGCAGTTCTTCCCCTAAGAGGTAAAATTCTCAATGTCGAAAAGTCAAGCTTAGAGCGAGTACTAACCAATAACGAGATAAAGTCCATGATTGCAGCATTTGGTTGCGGCATTGGCGATGAATTCGATATTACTAAACTAAGATATGATAAGATTATAATTTTAACAGATGCTGACGTTGACGGAGCTCATATTAGTACACTGCTTCTTACCTTCTTCTACAGGTTCATGCCTGAACTTATAAAAGCAGGGAAAATATATAAAGGTCTTCCACCCCTATACATGGTTGAATACCAGACCGCATCTAAAAAGAAAAAAGAACACAAATATCTATTCAATGATTTTGAATTAGAAAAGTTCAGGAAAAATAATAAAGTAAAAATATTAAACCTTCAAAGATACAAAGGTTTAGGAGAGATGAATGCAGACCAATTATGGGAAACAACTATAGATCCTGAGACTCGTGTCCTAGCACAGGTTACAATTAATGATTCAGTTGAAGCTGATGAAATTACAACAACCCTAATGAGTACAAGTGTACCGCCTAGAAGAACCTTCATTATGGAAGAGGCAAAATATGCAAAACTAGATATCTAATAGTCAAAGTCGTGAAAACCCCATCTGTTTTAAACAACTTATGGGGGATTTCCATTTTAAAGTATAATTAACAAGAAATTAGGAGGAATCCATGAGTAAAAGTAAAAAACCCATCGATAATGTTATTCAATTAGATTATTCAGAAGAAATGAAAAATTCCTATAGAGATTATGCAATGAGTGTTATAGTTTCCCGTGCCCTACCAGATGTGCGTGATGGTTTAAAGCCAGTGCAAAGGCGTATTTTATACTCTATGCACGAACTAGGTTTAGATCCAAAGAAACCTCATCGTAAATCTGCCCGTATTGTTGGGGATACTATGGGTAAGTATCACCCTCACGGTGATAGCTCTATATATGATGCCCTAGTTCATATGGCCGAAGACTATTCACTATCTATTCCATTAGTAGATGGTCATGGTAATTTTGGTTCTATAGATGGTGACAGTGCTGCAGCAATGCGTTATACAGAAGCTAGGCTTTCAGAGGCTGGTGCTATCCTCCTTCAATCTGTAGATGATAACCTTGTTGAATTTAGTCCTAACTTTGATAACAGAGAGCATGAACCAACAGTTTTACCGGCCATGCTTCCAAACCTTTTAATTAATGGTACTACAGGAATAGCTGTTGGAATGTCAACTAATATACCAACCCATAATCCTAAAGAAGTAATTGATGGGGTCACCGCCTACATAGATAATCCAGATATTACAATAGAGGGACTTATGAAATATATCCCTGGCCCAGACTTTCCTACAGGTGGAACTATTATAAACAAGGAAGACTTGCTAGATATTTATAGAACTGGAGAGGGTAGAATACGACTAAGGGGAAAAGTTGAACTTGAAAAAGGTGAATATGGAAGAACTAACATCGTTATAACTGAGATTCCATATACAGTTGCTGGAAACAAGACTAGACTTGTAGAAAGCCTTTCTAATTTACTTAAAGATAAGGTTTTTGATGAGCTTCATGAAGTAAGGGACGAATCTTCTAAAGAAGGAATTAGAATTGTTATAGAAGTAAAGAAAGATCGTGACGTTGATAACCTATTAAACGGTTTATATCAAAAGACTCCCCTTGAAGACACTTACGGCGTCAACCTACTAGCAATAAAAGACCAACAGCCAGTTACATTTAATTTAAAATCTTTAATTGAAGAATTTATTGTTTACCAAGAAGAACTTTATACAAGACAATATCAAAACCTCTTAAACAAAGCAAATAATCGTCTAGAAATTGTAGATGGCTTAATAAAAGCAACAGATGTAATCGACTTAATAATCGAAATACTTAGAGGAAGTACTTCAACAAAACAAGCTAGAGACTGCCTAATTAATGGAATAACTACAGATATAAAATTCAAAACAAAAAAATCCGAAAAAGATGCTTCTAAACTAAACTTTACAGAAAACCAAGCAGATGCTATTTTGGCAATGCCCCTTGGTAGGTTAATTGGTTTGGAAATCCTTAAATTACACGACGAAAGCAGCGAGCTTCAAGGTAAGATTGATGATTATACAAAAATCTTAGGTGATAAGAAAGAATTGTTTAAGATAATAAAGAGGCGTTTACAAGAATTCAAGAAAGCCTTTAATAGTCCAAGAAAAACCATAATTGAAAACGAAAAAGCCGAAACTTATGTTGAAGAGATTAAAGAAGAAGAAATCTATATCTTTATAGATAAATTTGGCTATAGCAAATCAATAGATTCTGCAAGTTATTCTAGGATTGCACCTGAAACCTTAGAAGAGTTTTCTTATATTATTCCGATACAAAACACAGATAAGCTCTGCTTCTTTACTGCTGAGGGTAACATGTATCAAATAAATGCCCTTGACATACCCCAAGCTAAGGTAAGGGATAAGGGTGTATTAATCCAAACCCTTACAAAGGTTGGAAAAGAGAATATTATTCTTTACACTTCCTTTGAAGAACTATTTGAAAGTCAGCTAGTATTTGTAACTAATAATGGTTATATTAAGCAAGTATCAGGGGCTGAGTTTGAAACTGTTAGGTATACACTAAATGCAACAAAGTTAGAAGATGATGATACAATCGTATCAATTACCAAGCTATCAGCATCAGAAGTTTTGTCATCTGATGATATGAAGGTTATCTTTATCACACGAAAAGGCTTGTCTTTAGGATTTGCTTTAAGCGAGGTAAGTGAATTAAAAAGAAATTCTAGAGGTGTTATAGGAATACGCCTAGATGATGGTGACCAGGTAGATTTTTCTACAGTAGTAGATACAAACTCTGAATCATTCATCTACAATGATAAAGAATTAAATGCTAAAAAGGTAAGAAAACGTAAACGTGCCCAAAAAGGTCATAATGCCAATTTGGAACTGTAATTGTTAAACTTTATTTCATAAATATAAAACTGTCATTC
>CAZOSE010000023.1:0-9295 GCA_964582385.1 uncultured Lachnospiraceae bacterium | reverse complement strand
TATAAACTAACAGCTGAGCTTGTACCAATTCTACTACAACCTTCTTCAATATAGGCCTTCATTTCCTCTAAACTTCTAATTCCTCCCGATGCCTTAATTCTTACATCTGGACCAATATTTTCTTTAAATAGCCTAATATCTTCTAATGAAGCTCCTCCAGTTCCAAATCCAGTTGAAGTTTTAATATAATCTGCACCTGATCTGGTAACCGCCTTACACATCTCTATTTTTTCATCATCTGTTAAATAGCAAGTTTCAATAATAACTTTTAATACCTTATCTCCAACTGCCTCTTTTAGAACTCTTATTTCTTCCTCAACTGCTTTATAGTCTCCATTTTTTACATCTGTTATGTTTATTACCATATCAATTTCATTAGCACCTTCATCAAGGGCTTGCTTACATTCAGCTAGTTTTACCTCTGTAGTTTGATAACCTAGAGGAAAACCAATTACAGTACAGATGTTTATCTTTTCTTGATATTCGTCATTAATTCTCTTTACATAACAAGGGGGCACACAAACTGATGCCGTTTTATATTCTATGGCCTCTTCACATAATATTTTTATATCTTGCCAATTAGCAACAGCCTTTAATACTGTATGATCTACATACTTTAATACTTCTTGATCTTTCATGGTATTCTTCCCTTCCTTCATCTTGTCTTAAATTTCATTTATGAATTTAAATAATTACTTATTAAACCATTCGTTCCAATCTCTACCGAAATTAGAGGCCTTTTATTAAGCCATTCGAATCCACCTCTGCCAAAACTAGAGGCCTTTTATCAACTTCTTCATCAGCAAATGAATAAGCATCTAATAAGGTTCTTTCTGCCTTGTCAAAAAGTTCTTCTTTTGATGCATATAAGAAACCTATAACATCTCCCTTAGCCACCTTGTCACCTGTCTTTTTCTTTAGAACTATTCCTGCTGAGTAATCTAAGACACTATCTTTTGTTTCCCTTCCAGCACCAAGTAACATTGAAGCAATACCACACCTTTCTGCATCCATATGACTTATATAGCCATCACTTGGCGCCTTTACTTCAAAAGAACATGGTGCTTTTTCAAACTTATCAGTGTCTATTATTACAGAACTATCTCCACCTTGGGCATTTACCATATCTATAAGTTTCTGTAAGGCTTTACCACTTTTAATTGATTCCTCAACCAGTTCTTTACACTCTTTTATTGTGCCTTTGCCTGACATATAGACCATATTAGTTGCTAAAATCAGACAAACCTCCTTTAAATCCTGAGGGCCTTGTCCTTTTAATATTTCAACTGCTTCAATAACCTCTAATGAATTACCGATGTTGTTGCCTAGAGGAATATCCATGTCAGTTATAATAGCCATAGTTTTCTTCCCAGCGTGTTCGCCGATTTCTACCATTCTCCTAGCTAGCTCTATGGAGTCATCCACAGTCTTCATAAATGCTCCACTACCTGTCTTAACATCTAGAAGTATACCATCACTTCCTGCTGCAAGTTTTTTACTCATTATGGATGATGCTATTAAGGGAATACTATCAACTGTAGCCGTTACATCCCTTAGGGCGTAAAGCATTTTATCTGCAGGAGCTAAGTTTCCTGTTTGTCCTACTACACTTACACCTATTTTGTTAACTATATCAGCAAATTCATCCTCATCTATATCTATCTTAAAACCTGGGATTGACTCTAACTTATCTAAAGTTCCTCCAGTATGTCCAAGTCCTCTACCAGACATCTTCGCAACCTTGCCACCACAAGCAGCAACAATTGGTCCAATTACTAGGGTTGTTTTATCTCCAACACCACCAGTACTATGCTTGTCCACCTTAATTCCTTCAATTGCACTTAAATCAATAACATCTCCAGATTTGGCCATTGCAATGGTAAGATTAGCTGTTTCTTCTGGTGTCATACCTTGGAAATAAATTGCCATTAACATAGCCGATACCTGATAATCTGGAATTTCTCCATTTACATAACCTTGTATCATACCACTTATCTCTTCATTAGATAAAACTTGGCCCTTCCTTTTCTTGTAAATCAAATCATACATTCTCATTCTTAGTCACCTCTGTCGATTGTTTTTATTTACTCTACTTTTAATCTACTTACCTTAATTACTAGTACTATAAAACAAACAATAACCTGCTACTTTGATTAGGTAGACTTTAAATAATTCTACTTCTAATTTAGTATATCTATATTTTCTAAAATACGCAATATTAAAGCATATCTACAGTTATTTTTATTTCAATAATAATATCTCTACGTTTAAAAATATATTTTAAAATTTCAGTGTCACATAAGGTCACCCAGTGTCATATTATGTAATATCTAAGATGAAAGGAAGTGTTAATATGTGTATTTGTGGATGTAATAGATGTAATAGACCTGGAACTGGCATGGGTCCCGGCTGTGGTAACAGACCAGGCTCAGGTTGCGGTAACAGACCAGGTTCAGATTCTGGTAACAGACCCGGCTCAGGTTCTGGCAACAGACCAGGTTCAGGCTGTGGCAGCAGACCATGCCCAGGTTACGGTAATCGACCAGGTTCAGGTTGCGGTAACAGACCAGAACAATGTCATAGAGATGATGTTGGAGGATCTCGTTGTACAGATAGAACTCCTAGGGCATGGCAAAACTAAAGATATGCTTGCCGAGGACTATAAACCAAGTTAATTATCAGTATAGCTTTAAAAAATGCACCCAAATGTTAATACCACATTTGGAGTGCATTATTCTAATTTACTTCATTATTTCCTTCAACACTAGCAAACTGACTGTTATAAAGTTCATTATAAAAACCTTTTTGATCAAGTAATTCCTTATGGGTTCCCTTTTCAATAATGTTACCATCTTTTAATACAAGGATTACATCTGCTTCTTTTATTGTAGATAAACGGTGGGCAACTATAAAGGTTGTTCGCCCTTCCATCATCTTGTTAAAAGCATTTTGGATTTCAAGTTCTGTTCTTGTATCTATAGAAGAGGTTGCCTCATCTAGTATTAACATAGGAGGTAGGGAAAGCATTACTCTAGCAATACTTAGCAACTGCTTTTGTCCATGGGATAAGTCTCCACCATTATCAGAAATATATGTGTCATATCCATCTGGCAAACGTCTTACAAAGTTGTGGGCATGAGCTGCTTTTGCTGTTTCAACAACTTCGTCATAGCTAGCCTCTGGTTTTCCGTACTTAATATTGTCAAGAATAGTTCCAGACTTTAACCAAGTATCTTGTAAGACCATACCAAAGTTAGTTCTTAAACTTTTTCTTGTTATACCCTCAATGTCCATCCCACTTATTTTAATAGTTCCCTTATCAATTTCATAAAATCTCATTAACAGATTAATAAGAGTTGTTTTTCCTGAACCTGTAGGTCCTACAATAGCTACCCTTTGGCCAGGTTTTACATCAAGGCTTAAGTCTTCAATCAGACTCACCTTAGGACTATATGAAAAGTATACATTGTCTAGACTTACACTACCATCCACTTCTTTTAGTTCTACAGCATCTTTAGAATCTTCTTCTATAGATTCTTGTTCTATAAACTCAAATACCCTTGTTGCACTTGCTAGGGCATTCTGAAATTCTGCAACAACACCTGATATTTCATTGAAGGGTTTTGTATATTGATTTGCATAGCTTAAGAAACTAGTTAATTGGCCTACAGTCATAGTTCCATTAATTGCACTAATTGCACCAGCTAATCCAACTGCAGTATATACTATTCCATTTACAAAGCGAGTTCCCGGATTAGTAATAGACGAATAAAATGTAGCCCTAAGGTAGCTATAGCCTAGTTTATCATTTATTTCGTCAAATCTACTTTGAGCTTTTTCTTCATAACCAAAGGCTTGAACCACCTTTTGATTCTCAATCATCTCATTTGCTAAGGAAGTAAGCTCACCCCTTCTTGCTGATTGTTCAGTAAACATAGTATAAGTTCTGTTTGCTATAAAACTTGCAACTAAGAGGGATATAGGTGTTATTAAAACTACCACAAAAGTTATTTTAACATTTACAGATAACATAAATATCAAAGTCCCAACTATACTTAAAACCCCTGTAAACAACTGAGAAAACCCTAAAAGCAGGCCTTCTGCAAACTGGTCAACATCAGTCACAATACGGCTTATAATATCACCATGCTGGTGGCCATCTATATTGCTTAAAGGTAGGCTTGTAATCTTATTAAATGCAGTTTCTCTTATATCTTTTACCACAGAATAGGTGACTTTATTATTTAACAAGTTCATAATCCATTGACAAATAGATGTTAGTGCCACTAATATACCTATCTTTAATAAAATTTCTAATATTCCTTCAAAGTCTACTTGATCTTTCGTTACAATAAAGTCAATTGCCTTACCTATTAAAATAGGCAGATAGAGTGTCATTCCTACTGACAAAGCTGCGAACACTAGGGAAATAACCATATGGACTCTATAAATACTGATATACTTTATAATCTTTCCAAGAGTATTTTTATTATTCATTTGCAGCCTCCTTCTGAAACTGTGAATAATATATTTCTTGGTATATATCACAGCTTACGATTAATTCCTTATGAGGCCCATAACCAACCATTTTTCCATCATTTAATACAATTATTTTATCTGCATGAAGTATGGACGCAGCCCTTTGTGAGACAATAAAGGTTGTCATCTTATTATCAGAATTAGAGATAGCTTTACGAAGTCTAGCATCAGTTGCATAATCAAGGGCTGAAGTACTATCATCAAGAATTAGTATTTCTGGCTTCTTCACTAAGGCCCTTGCTATTGCCATCCTTTGCCTTTGGCCACCTGAAAGGTTTTTACCCCCCTGGTGAATTACATGGTCTAACTTGTTTTTATACTTCTCAACGAATTCCATAGCCTGAGCCCTAACGAGGGCTTCATTCATCTCTTCTTCTGAAGCATCTTCTTTGCCAAACCTTAAGTTATCCTTTATAGTCCCTTGAAATAAAACTGCCTTTTGAGGCACAATTCCAACTTTATCTCGTAAATCCTGAAGATCATAATCCTTAACATCTTTGCCACTTATTAACACTTGGCCATCATATACATCATAAAATCTAGGTATCAAGTTAATAAGTGTAGTTTTTCCAGAACCAGTACCACCTATAATCCCGATAGTTTCTCCCCTATTGGCATTAAATGATATACTTGTTAAAGAATCTGCTCCAGCATCTTTATATCTAAAAAGTACATTGTTAAATGTAACATGTTCTTCTTTAGAATCTTGATTTATTAGGTCTTTATCTTTAGATTCCCTACTATTTTCTTCAAGCCTTGGCTGGAGACTGGTTATACTTGATTTAACATCAAATACTTTTGAAATTCTATCTGATGAAGCCAATGCTTTATTCATAGTAATAATTAAGTTGGCAAACTTTATCATCTCTACCAATATTTGAGACATATAATTTACTAGTGCAAATACCGCACCTTGACTAATAATTCCTTGATCTACCTCTTTTGCACCAATCCAAATCACTCCAATTATAGCAAAGTTAACTATAATATTGGTCAAAGGATTCAGCATTGCAGAAATCTTTCCCACAAAAAGCTGGGCATTAACCAAAGCTGAATTCTTGTTTCTAAACTCTTCTTTTTCTACTTCTTCTTTATGAAAAGCACGTATTACACGCACACCACTTAAGTTTTCTCTAATTGATACTAAGACTTTATCTAACCATGATTGAACCTTGCTAAATAAAGGTATACTAACAATCATAATTCCAAATACAACTATAGCCAAAAGTGGTATTGCAATTGCAAATACTAAGGCACCTTTTACATTAACATAAAAGGCCATTATCATTGCACCAAAAACTACAAAGGGTGACCTGGAAAACAATCTTAAAAACAAGTTAACTCCCGTTTGTACTTGATTAATATCACTAGTCATTCTTGTTATTAAAGTTGAAGAGCCAATGGTGTCCATTTCTGTATATGATAAGCTTTGTATATGTTTAAATAGTCTATGTCTAACTTCCGTTCCATAAACTGTTGCTGCCTTTGCCGCAAAATACTGGGCTGTAACGGAACACACTAATCCTACTAAATATAATAAAGCCATAATTCCAATCATTTTCAAAATATATGGAATATCCTTGTTACCTATTCCAATATCAATTATTTTAGCGACTACAAGGGGGATTATTAATTCAAATGATGCTTCTAGTAGTTTGAAAAGTGGCCCTAGTATACTTTCTTTTTTATATTTTTTCAAATATTTAAAAATTGCCTTCATTAATTTACCTCGTTATTTAAAATTCTTAACCATATAAATTACATATAATACCCTAACTAACCCTATCTGCCTGTTTCACTAACGTCTGATTCTTTTTTATATTATTTTCGCCTCTACATTAATGTCCTGATGCATCTACTTCATCAGCTGGTGCCTGTGATGGGACATCAGTTTGCGTCCCTGGTGGGGTATCTGTTGGTGTTACTGACGGGACATCTATTGGTGTTACTGACGGAGTATCTGTTGGTGACGGTGACGGCACATCAGTTGGCTTTATAGTTGGAGTAGGTGTTACTGTATTAGTCGGTGTAGGTGAAGATGTTGGTACCGGACTTGATGTAACTTCTGGTTCTAATGTTATAGAAGGTGTTGGTGATACTTCTGGTGTCGGTGATACTTCTGGTGTTGGTGAGATATCTGGTGTTGGTGAGATATCTTGAACCTGTGGTACCCTATTTGGACCTCTTCCTTTAGGAGGATTAACCTTAAGATCTGCAGGGTCTATTCCAAAACTTTCGATATTCTCATATGTAATTCCATTATAATAGAATGGATCTATTTCAAATTCATAATACTCTTCTAAAGTTAAATCCTCACTATAGAGATGATTTGCTAATTCCTTTCCAACATATCTTAAATGCCAAGGTTCATATGTATACCCTGTTATTTTCTCCTTACCTTCTGGGTAACGAATAATAAATCCATATTTATATGCATTTTCAGAAACCCACTCTCCCTCAGGAGTTTCTGCAAATCTTTCATTTAATAGAAGAGAAACAGCTCTTGTGGAAACATCCATTGACAATCCAGTTTGATGTTCACTACTTCCTGGCATAGCCGATACCTTTAACGTCTGTTCCAATCCATCTCTCCTTACATTAGTGGCAAATAATGTATACTGCCTATCATAAGAGCGGTATCCTGAAACAGCTATTAGGTCTAAGTCTTGGGACTTGGCAGCTTCAAACAATTCTTCAAGTGCACTTGCGGCTTCCTGTCTTAGTAGTTTCTTTTCTTGGTAAACACTAAAAGAAAACTTTACATCTGGCACAACTAAGTCTTTAGGTTCATAGCCATCTGGCAAAAATATTTGCTTGTTTACAAGAACCTTTATACCATCGTGGTCTTTAGCTATCATCTTCTTATTTGTTCTAGTCTTGCTAGAATCCCCCTTTAAATTATCTTCTTCACCATACTCTATATCTTCATCTTTTTGTATATTCGTTATCATATTGTCTTTAGGCGGGTTATTGTTACTTGCAGCTGAAGATAAATAAGGAGACAAAACATTATGGATTGCTATAAATGCTACAAAGGCACCAATAAACAAAACTGCCAGCATTTTAATCCGTTTCTTTATTCTTTTCTTATAGCTTATTCTAGACCTCTCTTTATAACTTCCATCAATGTCTTCTTCAATGAAAAAGTATGTGTCCTTATCTTCAAAATTATTCATTAGAACTCCCTCTTGTTAAATCTATATAGCAATTAATATTAATCACTCTTATTATGTGTACCTACTAACTTCTTTTCTTCTCTTTAATAATTTCATTGGCTTTTGCATAAATTTCTTCAGGATCAGCATTTACGAAAAACTCATTATCTTTATATAGTACTTTCCCATCTATCATTGTAAGTTTAACATTTTGCTTACTTGCGCTATATACAATATTCTTCGTAATATTATTAATCGGTTGCATATTAGGCTGGTGTAAATCAATCATTATTATGTCTGCCAATTTACCAACCTCTAAGGTATCTGCATCTTTTAGGCCCATAGCCTTTGCACCACCAAGGGTAGCCATATATAAAACCTTATCTGCATCAACTGCTGCTGCATCATTTTCCTTTACCTTTTGAAGTGCTGTTGTTAACCACATTTCTCTAAACATATCAAGGGCATTATTACTTGCAGGTCCATCAGTACCGATTGCTAGATTAACCTTTAAGTCAACCATTTGTTGAATTGGTGCGATACCGCTAGCTAACTTTAGATTGGATGATGGGTTATGAACAACTCTATCAAGAATGATTTCTAAGTCTTTATCTGTCATATGCACACAATGGTAACATCCACCGCCATAGTTGAACATACCAATACTATCAAAAAACAAAGTAGGGGTCATACCATGTCTTTTAATACTATCTAAAACCTCAGATTTGGATTCTGAGCTGTGAGTATAAACTGGTTCCTTAAGCTCATTGGCAAGTTCAGAAATTGCAACTAACAAATCCCTACTACATGTATACTCAGCATGAAATCCAAGCTTATAACTAATTAATTCGTTAAATGAGTTAAGACTCTCATAAGATTCCTTAAGAAATTTAATATTATCCTCTACATTTCCTGTAAAGTTCGTAACAGAACCATTAATTACAGTACGAAAACCCATATCTACAGAAGCCTGTGCCACTTGTTCAGGATGATAATACATATCAAGATTACTTGTAATTCCGCTAGTTAAGTATTCTAGATTAGCCAATTTAGAAAGATGATAAATATCCTCTCCAATTAACTTATCCTCCATAGGAAAAACCTGCTTATGCAGCCAATCTTGCAAAGGCATATCATCTGCATAAGATCTTAAAAAGGTCATAGGAGAATGGGTGTGTGCATTCTTAAACCCAGGCATAAGCAAATTCCCCTGAGCATCAATCTCTTCATCAAATACTGGACGCCTAGCATCCCCATTAGTAGGACCAACATGAGTAATTACATTCCCTTCAACCCAAAGTTCACCCTCTATAATATCAAAAATTCCATCTATACAATCTAACCCATTAACCTTAAGTATTCTAGCATTATAAAATCTAGTATTCATAGAAATCTCCTTTCATGTGTAAACGCTAATTTAGCAAATTGCGAAACTAAGCAAGCTTAATTGCTTTTATACACCTATCTTTTCCCTTTATCGTAGATTTCACCCAAAGCTCTTGGGGAACGATTAGATTTTGAGAAGAAAATAAGTAGCAGTAAAGTTAATATATAAGGAAGTATCATAGTTAAATCGGAAAAAGTACTTGATAACTCCAAAG
>CAZOSE010000022.1:0-16998 GCA_964582385.1 uncultured Lachnospiraceae bacterium | reverse complement strand
CACGTTCCATTAGAATTTCTGCATTAGGTGATTTATCAAATACATCATCATGATGTCCCAGAGAATTATAAAATACTCTTCCATTTCCCCAAAATTTTGTCCAAACCACAGGCATATCAACAGGTTTATTAGATATATTATAATAGTTAACAGAAGGAAATCTTGTTGTAGCTAATACTTCATTCGCTGGATCAACGTGCAAATAATAATGTTCACTTGATACCTCAAAATCCTCAAGACCTTCTACAATAGGGCTAGAACCTTTATTTATATGAACTGTATATTCAACACCATCTCCACCAGGATGACTTACCCACTGGCCTCCAGTCATAAACTGCCATTCTGTATTATTACGGAACGCATCACACATTCCGCCATGACAGCCAGCAAGCCCAACTCCTGAACCAACAGCCTTAGATAAATTCACTATGTAGTCCTGTTCAACTTCTCCCATGGTCCAACACGAAATAACTAAATCTAACCCCATTAGTTTATCAAGATCTTTTAGCACATCTAAAGTTTGACTAATCTCCACTTGATATCCGTTTTTCTCCATAATTTTGGCAAATCTTTTAGATACTAAATCTGGCTGATGACCATCCCAACCACCATTTAAAATTAAAACTTTCTTATCAGTTTTCATAATAAACTCCATTCTTGTTTTATCCACCTATATTATATGATTTAATAGTGTATACTTTGTTTTATACAATCCCATTATAGATGTAAGTTTTATACTCTTTTTCTTTTAACATTCCTTTGAAGCTACCTTTTGGTTCACTAATACTACATTTTTGCTCTTTTTGATTCCATGTGATATTTGTTATAGAATATTCTCCATCTTCATAATCATATCCATTACCTGTATCTTCATAAATCTCAAATTTTGCATCTTTTCCTGTATATATATGGAGGTCTATAGAAGCATTAGGGTCTTGATTAACATGTTCCATAGCGTAAGTGGTTGGTATAATACTACCCTCTTTTACAAATAAAGGAATCTTGTCAATTGGTGCATCTGCCTTAATAAATTGGCCACCTTGATAATATTCACCTGTCCAAAAGTCATACCATCCTGTATCTATAGGCAGATAAACTTCTACAGTCTTATCTACACCTTCGATAGGTTCTGAGCCCACATCATAATACATAGGTTTTGTTACAGGACAAACCATTATACTCTCACCAAACATATATTGATTTTCAATTTCTCTTGCTGTTTTATCCTCAGGAAAATCAAATGCAAGCATTCTTAAAATTGTATAATCATCTTTCCAAACCTTACCTGCCATGGAATAGATGTAAGGCATTAGTTGGTATCTAACTTGATTAAACTTAACAAGGGTATCATAGAACATAGAACCACTTTCGCCAAAGTTCCAAAGTTCTCTACGAACATCTGTACCATGACACCTAAATATAGGTAAGAAACATCCAAACTGAAACCATCTAGTATATAACTCTCTATATGCTAAATCGTCATTTCCAGCTTCATATTCGCCGTTCCAGTACCACTGAGTACCCCTTTTAACAAAGAAAGCTCCAATATCCAAGGTCCAATATGGAAGTCCACAAACACTTATGTTTAGTCCTGCTGCTATTTGATTCTTAAGTGTACCCCAATCAGCTGAAATATCACCAGACCACAAAATTGCTCCATATCTTTGTTGGCCAGTATATCCGTTTCTAGTTAGGTTTACTACACGTTTTTCTTCGGTAACTTCTCTTTGTTTATCATAAATACCCATAGCATGCATTAGACCATATGAATTCGTATACTCTGCAGGCATATGCTTGCTGCTTATTTCAAAATACTCATTGTATACTGCAGAAGGTTCCGGCCTTTGGGTATAGTTCCACTCTGGAGTAAAAGGTTCACTCGAATCACACCACCATGCATCAACTCCATGTTTAAATAGCCCTTCATATGCTTGCTTCCAATATAAGTCTCTTCCCTTTTCATCTAGAGCATCATATATATTACTAGCTGGGAACAATAATTTATTATCTTTAAATTCCCTATAATTATCACTTTTCTCACTCATATTAGGCCATATAGAAATCATAAAATTTATATTGTTTTCATGGAGTTTGTCTATCATTTCACTGGGGTTAGGAAAACGTTCTTTGTCAAATGTTTTTTGTCCCCAAAGATCTCCTACCCATGATTGCCAATCTAAAACTATACAATCTAAGCCAAGCTTTCTATCACGGTATTCCTTAGCTACAGCTTCAATTTCCTCTGCAGTTTCATATCTTTCTTGAGACTGGATAAAACCAAAAGCCCACTTTGCTAACATAGACGCCTTACCTGTTAATGTTCTATAACATTTTACAACTCCGTCCATATTCTTACCATACATAAAATAATAGTCCATTTCATAATCAGCTTCTGTATATAGGTATGAGCCGTATCTTGTGTCATTAAACACCATAGGGCTATACGTATCTACTAGTAAACCATAGCCCTTACTTGACACCAATAAAGGAATGGATATCTTCATGTTTGATTGATGAACATATTGTGTAGTTCCTCTTAAATTTAGATATCCTTCCTCATGTTGTCCAAGACCATATATAGCTTCATCCTCGTCCCAATCAAGGTGTAATCTTGTTCTATATAACTTTTTATCAAATTCCATTGTTGCTTCTTTAACAACTTTTTTTATACCATCAGCAGTTTGAACATTCTCAATTTCTACATTATCTTCGTCCGATATCCTAAAAGAATCAAACTCTTCAAGATTCTTACTTTCGTGGTCTCTTTCAGAGAACAAGACCTTTCCAGAATGATCATAATATTTTATAGAGGATGTTTCCTTTGACACAACTACTACAACATCTTCTGTTGATAATGTAACTTTCTCGTCATCTTCGGTATGGGTCCAGCTTGAGTAAGTGTCATTATATATAACCCCTGGCTTTTCTTCCTTACTAAATGAATCCTTTAAAGTGTAGATTATACGTATTATATTGGATGTCTTTGGCTCTAGTTTAATCATTCCATAATTGCTTTGTAATAAAAGAGCATCTTCTTCTCGTTTTACTAATATAATATTTCTATTGGGCCTAGTACTTACCTCTAACATATTACTTCACTCCTTCTTAACTATAAATACTAATCTAGGTTTTTAGGCCTAGATTAGTTCAAAAGATTTCAAACTTGCAGTTCCTTGTCCACGATAAGTAAGATAAATAGCATGTACTCCATCTGGAATTTTAATTGGTGCAGTATATCTTTCCCATACATTAGTGTATCTAACTTTTATACTTCCTAGTGGTTCTCCATCCCATGAGGTTTTAACTTCAAACTCTCCACCTGCGTATCCACGCACAGTTATGGCAATCTCACTTAAATCTTTACAATCAAAGTATTTAAATCCTGCAGTAGCAGAATCAGTAATGTTGACAATATATCCTAGTTCCTCATCACCATCTACCCCATCTTGAGTAATTCTTGGGAATTCGTAGCCACCTACATATGTTGATTCTTTATCAGTAAAAAGGTTACAAGCTATATAGGCTGGGTATTCTCCCTTTCCTACTAAAGGTCCATTATTTAAACCACAAGATGTGATTTCTACCTGTGGGATACTTCCATCTTCTAATATTGTTACCTTCTCTGCACATGCTTGTCTGCTATACCATGTATCGTTAGTATGTCTATGGTAGAATATATACCAATCATCCTTTACTTTAACCATACTTCCATGATTATTTGCACCATATGCCATAGGACGATCTGAAGGTTTATAAGAATCAATGCCGATATCAGCATTACTTACTATAACCCCTCCAAACTCAAAACCTGATGTTGGGCTTTTACTTGTTGCATAGCATAGTTCATGCATTACTATTGATGAATAGATAAGATAGTAGGTATCACCGATTTTTCTCATAGATGGTGCTTCAAAGAATTCATGACCCTCAAAACCTGTTCCTGCACTAGTCATAACTCCTGGTGCTACAAAAACAGTAGGTTCAACTATAGTTATCATATCTGGGCCTAATAATGTGGCCATAGCACCTGTTCTTGTAGTATCACCTTCTGCACAAAAACCAGTATATAAGTAGGTATAGTCTCCTTCAGTTAAAAGACCAGGATCAAATTGTGGTTCATCCCCTTCTTTTTCTCCAAGACGAGTCCCATCCTCATATTGTACATAGCCATAAAACTCATATCTGCCAGCTGGCGTATCACAAACAGCTACTGATACAACAGAAACATGATCAAGTACATAGTATAGATAATATCTACCATCTGGTCCTACCGTAACATCTGGTGCATATAAACACATCTTTCCATCCTTGTTTAATGGATCTTCATTTCTAGGATATATTACACCCTCATATCGCCAATCAGTTAAATCATCTATTGGAGCAGAGTAGGATATATAATCACCCATACAAAACACATGACCATTAAAAAAGTCATGGGAACCATAGATGTAGACCCTGTCATTAAAAACATAAGGTTCAGCATCAGGTATATATTCCCATGAAGGTAAATAAGGATTAAAGGCTTGTTTTTTCATTGTTTTTCCTCCTAAAATGTTGTTCAATATTATGATTTTTATGTTCAGTTATATTAACAATACCGGCACTTCAAAAGTATGAAATACCGGTATTTTCTTTATACAAAATGTTAAATTTGAAATTGGATACTATAAGATATTATCCTAAGTTTGCCATATATTGGTCATAGTATTGTTGGTAAATATTTAGATATTCTTCAACGCCCATATCTTCAAGTCTAGTAATATAAGTATCCCAATCAGCTTCTGGATCCATAGCGCCTGTAATAAACTGTACAGTTGCTTGGTTAATATATCCACCGATAGTAACTGTTGATTCAGATATAAACTGAGCATCTTGTCCTTCAAATACTAAGTTTGGAACAATAGAGGTTAATTCAGGACCAAATGGTTCATATGCTTCTGCTGATTTTTGTAGTAAGAACTCTACGTCCATATCAGGATTTGGTATTCTCATTTTTCCTCTAAACTCAGCTGTAGAAGATCTAAGCATAGCATCTGAGTGCCAGTACCAGTTTGCATAGTTTCTTTCAAATCCATTTCCTACCCAGTCAAAGTCTTCATCAATTACAATTTTTTCATAAGTAGGTGTTCCGCCATCAAGAGCAGTTCCCTCTTCTGTCCAGTTCCATGTAGTTCCTTCTGGTCCAAATGTCTGCACGTTTGTTCCTTGTTCTGATGCAAGGAAATCAAATAATGCTACAGCAATTTCTGGATACTCACAGTTTGCAGATATACTACCAATAGATGAACCAAAATAGTTATCAAGATTTCTTGCTGCTAATCTTAGTCCATTTGGACCTTCAACTGGCTCAAGTATTACCCAATCTTGCCATTTTCCTTCTTTGTTTGCCCAGAAATTATCTCCATCTACTTGTATTGCTCCACCTGGATGTAAGCCAACAATGTTTGCTTCTTCATTATCAAGTGCTGCAGCAAATTGAGTATTATCCTGAGTAAAAGTTTGGTTGTCTAAAAGTCCTTCTTTGTATAACTTGTTTGCAAACTTCATAGCTTCTTGATATTCTTCTTTCATAACAGAATATTCAATTTTACCATCTTTGTTAGCTACAAGGCCTGCTCCTACTGTAGGGTTAGTATTACTTAGAGGATTGTTTGCCTGTACAAATGCGTTAATAAGCCATACTGTAGGGTCTGTAGACCAACCACCTAAGAATCCTGTCATAGGAATTTCATCTGCTGTACCATTTCCATTTGGATCATTATTCTTTACTTTTACAAGATATTCATATAATTCTTCAGTAGTTTCTGGCATTTTTCCATCATTAAGAGCATCTACCCAAGGTTTATATATCCACATACGATGTTGGAATTGGCAGTGGAAGCACTCATTCGTGTCTCCATATGTATAAACATGCCCATCAGACATAACTAAATCACCTTTTCTACCAGGAGCAACTTCGTTTAGTTTATTCCAAAGTGGAGCATCTTCTAGGTATTCATCAAGTGGAAGAATAAGTCCTTGTTGACCATAAGATTGTACTTCTGACTTACTCCAGTGTGTCGCTAAAAATATGTCTGGAAGATTATCTGGGTCTGTCATAAGTAAATTTAACTTTGTTTTTGCTTCATCACCGTCTACGTCGTGAACAAATTTAAGACGGATATTAGTTTCTTCTTCGATCCAATCAGTTACATAATTGTCTTCATAAGTATTACCACCAGTATTACTTGCATAAACAAAAACTGTCATTTCAAGTGGTTCTTCAAGTGGAAAAGTTACATCACTAACAGAATCAAATTTAAAAGGATCATTATCACCTGTTTCCCCTGTTTTTCCAGTTTCGTCTGGGGTGTCTTTTTTACCACCATTATCTTTACCACAACCCACTAACAATACAAGTGACATAGTGAAAGCCAAAACTAATAGCATGACTTTCTTTGAAAATAAGCTTCTTTCTTTCATTTTCTACCTCCATATTTGTTTTTTCGAATCATCCTTACTTATAATGCAAAGTAGCTAGATTCAAATATTAAAATCCCCCTAATCAATTTTGACTGGGGATGATTTTACCCTTTAATAGAACCAATCATAACACCCTTAACAAAATTCTTTTGTATAAGAGGGTATATAAGCATAAGCGGCAAACTACTAATTATAATTGTCGCATACTTTAACATCTCACTCAAATATCTATTCTTTGCAATCTGAATTGGATCAATATTAGAAGATGTTAGATCTATATCTGATAAAAGCAGAATTCTTCTTAAAACTAGTTGAAGAGGATACTTATCTGCTGAGTTAATATAAAGCATAGGGTTAAAATATCCATTCCACAGCCCTACAATTATCCACAAACTAAGAACAGCAATAATTGGTTTAGAAAGTGGTATAGCAATTTTACTAAAGAACTTAAAGTCAGTACATCCATCAACTTGGGAAGCTTCTAAAAGTTCTCTTGATAAAGTTTGTTTAAAGAATGTTCTTGCAACAATTACATTGTATGCATTTACAGCTCCTGGAAGGACTATCGCCCATAATGAATCTTTTAAACCAAGATTACTAATTAAAAGATAAGATGGAATCAACCCTCCTGAAAAAATCATAGTAAACAGAAAAATCGTATTAAAGACTCCTCTTCCTTGAAAATCATCTCTAGACAGAGGATATGCTGCCAGTAAAGTTAAAGCAATACTTATTGTTGTACCCACAACTGCATACATAATTGAGTTCTTATATCCCGTCCATATCGCAGGATACTTAAAAACTGCCTTATAGCTATCTAGGGTAAGTTCTACAGGTAATAATTTTACTTTTCCTGTCATAAGTGCTGAACCTGAACTAAAAGATGCGCTGATAATATATATGATCGGATATAATACAACAATTAATAACAATGTAAGAAATACATAATTGATAAAATACACTACCTTGTCCTGTGTTATTCTTTTATTTTTCATTTTTCCTCCTTACATAAGCCCATTATCAGATATTTTATTAGCTATCTTATTAACCAAAAGAATAAGTATTAGACCTACAACAGACTGGAACAAGCCAATGGCAGTAGCATATGCATAGTCTGGAAAATTAGATATTAAAGATACCTTATAAGCATATGTTGGTATTACTTCTGAAGTAACTACATTATTATGGTTTTGCATAGCAAGGATTTTTTCATATCCTATATTTAAGACACTACCCATATTTAAAATCATCATAATTACGGCAGTAGGTAAAATTGCAGGTATATCAACATATCTAATCCTTTGCAATATTGTTGCTCCATCTATAATTGCAGCTTCATGTTGTTCCATGTCTACTCCAGCTAAGGCTGCAATGTAGATAATAGATCCAAATCCAACTCCTTGCCACACACCAGACCACACATATAAAGAAGGGAATAATCCAGGACTTCCTAATACATTTATATCGAATGTGTTGAAAAGGTAATTGCCAAGTACTCCAGTTCTATTATCAAATAGAATATTTATTATCCCTACAAATACGATTGTTGATATAAAGTAAGGAAGATATGTTATCATTTGTGTTGTCTTTTTAAATCTAATATTCCTTGTATAATTTAAAGATAATGCTAAAAGAATTGCAGTAGGTATATTTACTGCCATTGAATATAATGAAATAGTTAATGTGTTTCGCAAAACTTCTACAAAATTATAATTTTTAAAGAACCGTATAAAGTTATTTAAACCATAATTATCAGCCCAAGGACTATCCCAAATCCCCAAACTAACTTGGTAGTTTTTAAATGCTAGTATTACTCCATACATTGGTGCATATGCAAAAACAAATAGTACACATAAGGGAACTAAAATCATCAAATATAATTGCCAGTGTGCACGAAAATATTTTATGAAGCTTGACAATCTATTACTTGTTTTACTAACACTTGTTTTTTCGCTTTTACCTCTCTTCATGCTTGCCTCTCCTTTGTCATATACGTTGTTGCTTTGTCTTGACTACATTATTCCATAATAGTGCACAAATGTATATATTCATTTCTTAATTTTTCCACTATTCATTTCTTATGAATGCTTATTTTAATAGGGTTACAAGGGTGCTTCTTGACATATTATATATATAATATGTTGTAGCTTTATAAAAACTGTACCCTTTTCACTATAAAAAAAGACAGCTTGATTGGTTGTGACCTTTCAAGCTGTCATATTATTGCACTAAGTTTTGTTCTATGATAATATAATGATAAATAAAATTAAGAATAGGATGAGAAGATGTTTAACAAAATCTTTAAAACAAAAAAGACATATATAGAAATATTTGATGAAGATAAACTTCTATTTAAAGGGCTATGGAATGACATACCCTTAAATGATAATCTTATTATACAAAGAAGTATTGAATTTTTTAATGATCCAACACCATGCTACATCCATCGTACTGCTGTAAGGGTTAGAATCTTAGCTGAATTAGAAGAGGCCCTCTTAGGTAATTTCACTGATATATCAAGGGAATGGCTAGATGAGCTTTCTAACTCTCTAGGCCTTAAAGTAACCAAGGCCAACTTCTCACATAAATAATATAGAAACAAATAAATACAAAAACACTCCAGCATAGATTAACTTTACCACGGGCATCCCATCTAATGCTAGACGTGAAGCAGAAAGCAAATCTTTTGTCTTTCCTATAATAACAATCAAAATTAGTTGGGGTATCGACATGGCTAACACGTAGATAATAAGCTGCATCGTTACTATAAATGATACTCCCCCTTCTTGTTTTGACAAGTTATATATAGACGCTACATATAGTTGACCAGTACAAAAGAATTCTCCTACAGATATTACAACTCCTATAATAAATAGTGCTGGAATAAAAAGTACTGGTGGAATATTCTTAAGTTTTTCTATTATATTATGGTTCCATTGTCTTAACTTTGAAGGAAGCTGAGACACTACCTTACCATATTCCCTTCTTTTTGTCTGTATATAATCAAACAAGTTCATAAGACAAAAAATCAAGGCAAGGCTGGCAAATACATATGTCAATACCCTATCCACTCTTTCCAAATAAGAGTCTTGGATGGCAAAAAATAACCAAAACACCCCTAATCCCATTACAATATATGTAATTATTTTTCCTAGCATAAACAAAAGACTGCCCTTTAAATAACTATTATTGGACATTACCAAAATAGAAAGCACCATAAGTAGCATTGATGCTGAACATGGGTTCAAACCATTCAAAAAACCTGTTACCATAATCTTTAAAACTTTAAATCCATCTAGGGACTGATTATCCTTATTCTCTAAAAGATTATCACTCTTTTTGTCTAGTTGTAACTTTTCATAATCAAAATCAAGGGCTTTTCCTTCTTTTATAACATCTTTTATATTATTATTTATGTTATTAACACCTGATAAATAGCCATCTTCATAAAAAAGAATAGGAACTTGTTGGTCTTGATTATCTACATCATATAGTTTAATCAAAGCATTTAATAAATCTAAATTATCATCCTCTAATATATTCTTTTCTAATATTTTTATTTCAGAAGATAAACTACTTTCTTTAACATCAATATCAATAACTTGTGAATCTATTGTCTTAAGATGCTCCTTAACTTCTTCGCAACTACCGCACGAATAAGTGGTGAAAAAGACTAAAAAACTGTCAGTTTCATTTATATCTTCCTTTAAAATAGGTAAATCACCAAAGGAATCAAGCTTGTCTTCTATCTTATCGCTTACCTTAGAACCAATTTCATCATATTCACCAGTAAATATTTCACCATTGATAAGGGCTACAGGCAGGTCTTCTCTGTCTATATCAAAATCTAATTCAGACATTCTCTCTTCCATGAAGGCCTTATCCTGATTTCTAAAAACATTATAACTCCTAAAAGTAAGATCTACCTTATCATGGTCATTTATAGAATCCCTAATTGAATTCTCAAACTTAATATCTTCATCACAAGATTCACAGGGACTAAAATAGAATAACTCTATTATAGTTTCTTCCTCTAGCCTATCTTCTTGATTATTAGATATGGTTTCTTCAAGGTTCTTTCCTGTTTCTTGTTTTGAGCACCCAGCTAATGGGTACATTAAAACACACAAAAATACAATCAAAGTAATATACCGTATCTTCTTCATTCTTCTTATCTCCTATTTTTGTTTTGAACGATAACTAGACGCAGTCATCCCAACAACTCTTTTGAAGGCTCTACTAAAAGAATTAACAGAATAGTAGCCCACTCTTTGTGCTATTTCAGTTATTGTCATTGAGGTTGTTGCAAGAAGTTCTTTTGCCCTATCAGTCCTAACTTGTTCTACATAGGTAGAAAAATTAACATTCATACATTCCTTAAAAACTGAGGATAAATACGGCTCACTGATACTAAATGTATCTGCTATACTTGTTAGTGAAAGACTATCATCACAATAATTTTCATCAATATGGGCCTTAATAGAGTCTATTAGCCTTTCGCAGTTCATACTTTGATTCTTGGTGGCCACATAGTGGCACACTTCTTTAAACATATCAAGCGTAATACAGATTTGCTCTAGCAAAGAGTTATTCTGATTCTTTTCTAGCACATCATAATATTTACGATATTCTTTTTCTTCAATTTCAATTCTTCCTAAAGTCCTAAATATAATAACTTGTAATTCGTTTAAAAGTAAATGCTGTAAATACAAAGGAAGATTATTGCTTATAATATAGGAATTCATAATTCTTCCCAGTTCATCTCGTAGTTTTTTCTCGTCACCTGATATTGTATAATGTGTAAGCTTTATTGAAAAATCTAGGGGTGGATAATTAGGTATTTCTTCATTGCTTCCAGAATACCATATAACTCCAGCATTAACCCATTCCTTTTTATGCCTAAACATATAAACAGCATTCTGATATGATTCAGATATATCAGAAAGTTCTAACACTTCACTTCCACCGAATACATATATTTTATCCATAATACTAGCTGGCAACTTATTAATGGCATGCTTTACCTTTTTTTCTATTGTTTCTTGGAATGATTTCCTTTTTGCATACGGAATGTTCATTAGAACCACTAGCTGCTCATCGCCATTATTAGCATAAAGACTTCCTGGCATACTGCTTTCTATTACCTCTTCCAAGGATATCATATAGAATTTTTGCATTTTATTATTGGAATTATCAAAAATATTGTCATCGAGTAATAACCTGAAAATAACAACTCCATAAACTTGATCTTTATCTTCTAAATCTATAAATGATGCGATTTTATCCACTTCCGACTTAGACATAAAATCACCGTATATTAAACGGTTTATAAAGTTGTTCTTTATGAATGGTTTTTGATTTTCTATAGCTTCTTCCATACTGGAATTGGTGCTTGTCAAATCACTAATAATTGTTTTTAACTTTTCAAAACTCTTAAGAGGCCCTTGAGAATAATCAACGGTTTTATCCACCTCTTTAAGTATATCACTTATAGGTGTTGCACTTTTTTGAGACATATAATAACTTAGACTAAGCCCAGCTGCAACTGCAATGCTAATAATAATCATCATAGTAGTAATATTAGTAATTTTCTGCTGGTCTAGTGCTTTTTGAGGTTGAATAGTAATAAAAGATAATCCAGTATTTTCTGACTTATACTCGATTATCTGATGTTTTTCTCCATTTATCCTAAGACCTTTATCTTTCGCCTTATTGTATACTGATAATAGATCTTTAACCGCTTTACTTGTATCAAATTCCAATAATTCATTTCCACTAAACTTACTATAAAGTATGTTTCCGTCTGAATCCGTTATGTATTGCGCACTACTTTCAACCATTGGAGGCATTTGTGCCTCCAATATTTTGTCTTCAATAGCTACCCATACATCACCATAATTAATATCTCCTGAGTTTGATAATAAGGGCTGTTTATAAAGAATCAAGTTGACATATGACTCATCCTTGTATAGGTAAGGTTTCATAGGAATTACTCTTTTGGATTGTTGTTCCTCCCTTATACTCAAATACCAATCTTCATAGGAAGTATACCCAGCTTCTTTCAAGTATAAATTATAAAAATCTTTATATTTATAAGCAGCCTGACTATTAACCACAATCTCACTTTCATTAAAAAACACAAAATAATCAAAAATCGATTGATTCGACTGAAATACATTTGGAAGTTTTCCTTTTAACTCTATTATCTTATAGTTGTTAGGATAATTAAACACTTCTCTTTCATGCTTAAAAGAATTTATCTCAATATTACTAACTATAGAATCCCCAAAATACACAAGTTCATCTATCATAGTATCTACCAATATAGACGTATGCTTAAGCTCATTCTCCTTATGTATAATAACATCCTTGCTTATACTAGAAATAAGGTAAACAAAAAATCCGCAGCATATTAATATTGGTATTAAAAAGACAATAAAATAAGTCATTAAATAATGTAATAACAACGAATTTTGTCTTTTGCTGTCTAAAAACTTTTTCATATATGTGCCCCAATCTATTGATAAATCAAATTTACTCCAGCTATGTTTTTCACTAATTAATTATTTTACAATTAGTTTTTCATAAAATCATTGTTAAATGTATATGCACTATTTTCATCCATGTCAATTTCAATATGACTTAATGAATTACTATCTCTGTCTTTTCTATAAAACACTTTAGTTGTAAATGCTTGTTTACTTTCTAGAGTAAACCTAATAATTGTACCCTTGTCCCATTCCATTGATAATGTAAGATTTCCTTTTAACTTTAAGCCTGATATACTTCCACTATCCCAAGCTTTAGGTAAGGCAGGTAAAAGTACAACCCTATCTTGACTTGATTGAACAAGCATTTCAACTATAGCTGCAGCAGAGCCAAAGTTTCCATCAATTTGAAAGGGTGGATGATTGCCTAGTAAGTTTGGAAGGGTGGAGTTTCTAAGTAGTTTCAGTATGTTTTCGTAACATTCTTGTCCATCCCAAAGTCTAGCATACATATTAATAATCCATGCCATGCTCCATCCTGTATGACCACCACCTGATTCAAGTCTTCTTTCAATAGTTGTCCTCGCTGCTTTGGCAAGTTCAGGAGTTTGATCAATGGTAATTTGATCAGATGGATATAGGGCATATAAATGGGAAATATGTCTATGACCTGGCTCTTCCTCTTCGTAATCTTCCATCCATTCCATTATCTGACCATGTTTTCCAATTTCAATTGGTGGTATTTTATTAAATAAATCATTATACTTATCTAACTGCTTTTTATCTTTATCTAATATCTCTCCTGCCTCTTGGCATACACTAAATAAATCTCTTAATATTTGGTTATCCATAGATGCTCCAGCACAAATACGTCCTGTAGTACCATCAGGTAGGATATATGTATTCTCAGGAGAAACAGATGGACAAGTAACAAGATAGTCATTTAGCGGTATCAAAAAGTCTTCAAAAAACAAGGCAGCTTCCTCTAAAATATAATAATGATCTTCTAGGAACTTTACATCCCCTGTGTATGTGTAATACTCCCAAATATGAAGACTAAGCCAAGCTCCTCCCATTACCCAATAAGTTGCTGGTATATAGATGTCTTGAGGTGCTGTATCAGCCCAAATATCAGTATTATGGTGAGCTACAAAACCTCTACAATTATACATTCTTCTGGCAGTCTCCCTACCACTTTCTACAAGTCTTGCCAAAAACTCAAACAAGGGTAGCTTACATTCTGCAAGATTAGAGTTTAGTGATGGCCAGTAATTCATTTCTGTATTAATGTTAATAGTAAACTTTGAATCCCAAGACGGCATCATATGGGGATTCCAAATTCCTTGGAGATTCGCAGGTAAAGAACCTACCCTACTGGATGAAATCAACAAATATCTTCCATATTGGTATAATAGCTCTATAAGTCCATTGTCTGGTGAGTCATCTGATATTAACTTTAACCTTTGGTCTATAGGTAAGATTTCTTTCTCAGGGTTTTCTTCTAGCTTAAGTTCAACCCTTTCAAAAAGTTCTTTATAATCTTTTACATGCTTTTCTTTTAATTCATTATAGGATAATTCAAGGGCTGCATTTAAAGTGTTCATACATTCCTGTAAAGGTTCTTCATATCTAAATGTTGTTGCAGAAGTTAATATTAGGGTTACATCAGTAGCATGTTCTACAATTAGATGCTCACCCTTTGTATATACTTTTCCATCTATTGACCTTGCATTTAATACTGTACAAAAATCAATACCATTCTTTCCAAGATTACCATCCATAGCAATTGTTGATTCATTAACTGCCCAACTATGATCATAGAACCTTTCTCTAGTTAGTAAACAAGAAAATGACATACCAGATTTTGAATCAGTCTTAAGATTAATAACTATAATATTATCAGGATAACTAGAAAAACTTTCTCTACTATATGTAACTTCTTCATCATTATCGAGTTGGTAAGTAACACTATGAACCGCATTATCCAATGAAAGTTCTCGTTTATAATTCTTATGAGGATAGTCGTGCCCTTCAAATGATATCCCAAGATTACCAAGAGTTTGATATGTACGTTGACTTTGAGGCGTGCCAGAAAAGGCATATTTTAATAATTCTTCGGCCTGACTTATTTTATTCTCTAAAATCAGGGAACGTACCTTTTCCAAATTCGGATATGCATCCGGATTGATTCTATCAATAGGTGCACCATACCAGATACTATCTTCATTCAGTTGATAATTTTCTGTCTCTAAAGTTCCATAAATCATTGCTCCTAGCGTGCCATTACCAATAGGCAAGGCTTCATTCCACTCCTTAGCAGGTTGATCATACCATAACTTTTTCATGTCTTATCTCCTTATAAGTAAATGTAATATATAAATTCAACTATTAAAGTTGTAAAAATATGTTTTTTTAGGTGGTTTACACTAATTCACCTTTGTTAACTCACTAAACTATAGCAATTGTTACTAATATTACTATTAAATAATTAATTTGTCAACTAGTACATCCGTTTGTAAAAGGATTTATCTTTTCTCCTTCTCCAAACGGATGGGTTAGTTGAACTTTTATATAAAAACCTACGGCTTATCATCAAGCTTTAGATAATATGTCATTTAAATTTAAACTCATTGGCCCCTCCTGATGCATTTAGTTATTGTCACTACTATATTAAGACTTTACTTATACATACTCATATATTCGCCATGTGCCTCTATCATTTCATCACACATTTTAACTATATCATCCAAGGATAATTCTGCTGCAGTATGTGGGTCTAACATTGCTGCTTGATAAATATCTTCTATCTTTTTACTTCTAGCTGCCTTAATTGTTAGTAGTTGGGCATTAACATTAGTCATGTTTAGGGCAGCAAGTTGAGCTGGCAAGTCACCTACATAACAAGGATTAATTCCACGGCCATCTACCATACATGGTACCTCTACACAAGCCTCAGATGGAAGATTGGTTATTAAACCAGTATTAAGTACATTTCCACCAATTTTATAAGGTTCATTGTTAATAATAGCTTCCATAATATAAGAAGCATATTCATCAGATCTTGTATGAGTAATCTTGCCATCCTGAAGTATGTTTTTCTTTTCTTCATTCCAGTCATTAATCTGATTAATACATCTTCTTGGATACTCATCCAATGGAATATTGAACTTTTCAATTAATTCTGGGTAATTACTTTTAATAAAGTATGGATTATATTCAGCATTGTGCTCACTTGATTCAGTGCAATAATGTCCAAAATGTTTTATATATTCATAACGAACCATATCAAAGTGCTTTTCTGTTTCATTTTTTAAAGCAGCCCTTTTTCTTATTTCTGGATATAAATCATTACCATCTTTATCTTGAATTTCAAGAAGCCATCCCATATGGTTTATTCCTGCAATTAATTCTTTTCTTCCCTCTAATTTGTCTTTCATATCTAGACTGTTTAATAAGCCTTCTGAACATCCTTGTACACTATGACATAGTCCTACAGTTTTAATATTAGTATATCTTTGTAAATAGCCTGTAATTATGGACATAGGATTAACATAGTTTAGAAAGTAAGCATTTGGACACACTTCCTCCATGTCAGTGGCAAACTCTTCTATCACTGGAATCGTCCTTAATCCTCGCATGATTCCACCAATACCTAAAGTATCTGCTATAGTTTGTCTCAAGCCAAATTTGTTAGGTATCTCAAAATCTATTATTGTTGCTGGGTCATATCCACCTATTTGAACTGCATTTACAACAAAGTCTGCATTTCTTAAAGCCTCTTTCCTGTTTTCTACCCCTAGATAGGACTTAATTTCGGCCCTGTTTTCATTAATATTATTATTAATAGCTTTTAAAATAACCTCTGAATCTTCTAATCTTTGTGCATCAATGTCGTATAAAGCAATTTCTGCATTCTGTAAGCTTGGTGTACACATACAGTCACCAAGAACATTTCTTGCAAATATTGTACTACCAGCACCTATAAATGTGATTTTAATCATAATATCCTCCTGTTTATCTATTAATCATACTATTTTACTTTTTACTA
>CAZOSE010000021.1:0-17602 GCA_964582385.1 uncultured Lachnospiraceae bacterium | reverse complement strand
AGGGAGCATCCACTAGTGACATTTCTGCAGGTCTATGTTATTCAGTAGTTAAAAATACATTATATAAAGTAATTAAACTTCGCGATAAAGAAGATATAGGAGAAAGAATTGTAGTTCAGGGTGGAACCTTTTTAAATGATGGAATTCTTAGATGCTTTGAACTAATATCAGGCAAACAAGTAATTAGACCTGAAATTGCGGGAATGATGGGAGCTTTTGGTGCTGCCCTTATTGCCAAAGAAAGATATTATGAAAAGGAAAATGATTCTACTTTACTTAATTTACCCCAACTAGAGAGTCTTTCTGTTAAAAAGACCTTTAAAAGGTGTAAGGGATGTGGTAATACTTGCCTTTTAACCATTAATTTATTTTCTAACAAGGACAAGTTTGTATCTGGAAATAGGTGCGAAAAAGGACTTGGAATAAATCAAAACAAGGAAGAAAAACTAGCCAACCTATACGAATATAAGTATAAAAGGCTATTTGACTATAAGGCTTTATCTATAGAAAGTGCAAAAAGAGGAGTAATAGGTATACCAAGGGTATTAGGTATGTATGAAAATTACCCCTTTTGGTTTACCCTGTTTACTAATCTGGGATTTCGTGTTGAACTATCAAGTCCGTCAACAAAGAAACTTTATGAAAATGGTCTTGATACTATACCCTCAGAATCAGTTTGTTATCCTGCTAAACTTGCCCATGGACATGTTATTGATTTAATAGACAAGGGAGTTAAAACCATCTTTTATCCATCCGTATTTTATGAAGTTAAAGAATATAATGATGCTAATAATCATTATAACTGCCCAATTGTAATATCTTACGGGGAAGTATTAAAAAATAATATAGACCAAATAGGGGAAAAAGATATTTCGTTTATTATGCCTTTTTTAACACTAAATAATGAAGATTTACTTGTGGAGCGACTTTTACTAGAATTTAGCAAATATAACCTTACAAAGATAGAAGTAAAGGTAGCCACCTCCTTAGCATCAAAAGAACAAGAAGCTTTCAAGAATGATATTAGGCTACAAGGAGAAGAAACTATAGAATATTTGAAAAAGTACAATAAAAAGGGTATCGTACTGTGTGGTAAACCTTATCATGTAGACCCAGAAATCAATCATGGTATACCTGAACTTATTAATTCTCTAGGTTTTGCTGTTCTAACTGAAGACAGTGTATCCCACCTAAGTCCCCTTAGACAAAAGCTTAGGGTAGTTGATCAATGGACATATAACTCTAGGATTTACCGGGCTGCCCAAAAGGTTGTAGAAGAGACAAATCTTGAATTATTACAACTTAATTCTTTTGGCTGTGGTCTTGATGCTATAACATCAGATCAACTTGTAGAAATCCTTGAAAGTAAAAGAAAGATTTTTACCCTTATTAAAATTGACGAAGGCAATAATCTAGGTGCCGCCAAAATTAGAATTAGATCTTTAAAGGCAGCAATTAATGATAGGGAAAAAAACAAATATATAGCAAAAAGATTTGAAGTAAATTATAATAATGAAATATTTGATAGAAAGAAGAAAAAAACTGACACCATTTTAATACCACAGATGGCACCAATACACTTTGATTTAATTAAAGAAGCAGGTAGGGCTTGTGGTTACAACTTTGAGACTCTAGCACCAATAGATAAAGAGGCGGTAGATGTGGGGCTAAAGTATGTTAACAATGATGTTTGTTATCCAGGCATACTCTTAATAGGCCAACTTGTAAATGCTCTAAATACAGGAAAGTACGATATAGATAGGACCTCTGTTATTTTAACCCAAACAGGTGGTGGCTGTAGGGCAACTAATTATATTTCCTTTCTTAAGTTAGCCCTAAGGCAAGCAGGTTTTGGCAAAGTACCAATTATCTCCTTAAATGTCGTTGGGCTAGGCAAGCAACCAGGCCTTGTATATACTCCTAAACTAATAAGCAAACTTATTATGGCAGTTATATATGGTGACTTATTAATGAAGCTTGTCTATAGAACAAGGCCCTACGAAAAGCTTTCTGGCACTACTGAGAAAATGTTTAATAAATGGAATGAAAAAGCCAAGATTATACTGCAAAAAGGAAATAAACAGCTATTTGATAAATCTATAAGAAATATAATAAATGAATTTGATAATATAGATATATATAAGAGCGAAAAACCAAAGGTAGCAATTGTTGGGGAAATATTAGCAAAATATCATCCTATGGCTAATGAAAATATCATAAAGACAATTGAAGAAAGTGGAGCAGAGGTAGTTCTGCCAGACCTTATGGACTTTATTTATTATTCTTTATATAATTCGGATTTTAAGTATAAATATTTAGATGGTAGCCTAATAAAGAAAAAGGCAGCTAGAGCCTCTATTGAAGTTTTAGATTATTATAAGAAAGCCATGGCCTTTGGATTAGAAAAATCTAATAGATTTAAACCACCAACTCATATTAATGACCTTGCTGATATGGCATCTGATGTGCTTTCTTTAGGTAACCATACTGGTGAGGGATGGCTAATTACAGCAGAAATGATAGATTATCTAAGTCAAGGAGTAAACAACATACTTTGTGTTCAGCCTCTTGCTTGTCTACCTAATCATATTACAGGAAGGGGTATGTTTAAAGCTGTTAAAGAAAGATATCCTAAGGCAAATATTGCAGCCATAGACTATGATCCAGGACTTTCTAATGTTAATCAGCAAAATCGAATAAAATTAATGATGTCGGTTGCACTAAAGGATGTATAAATTCCTCTTTTTTCTATAAACTTTAATATAGGAAAAATATAGGATGTGAGTAGACCTTGAAGAAGATTTTATCAATTATTATTACATGTTTTCTAGTTGCTATTTCCTCGAATAATTATTATCATAAATTAAATGATATATTGATATATGAAGAAGAGCAATATAGTATCGCTGATCCTAAGACTAGGGAAAGTGAGTATACTTTAATTTTAGATAGTAAAAAGAATCTTGTAGAAAGTCCGGGATTGATCGAAGAGGATAATATTAGTTTGAATGCCCTATCAGCAGCCTTGATTGATGGAGATAGTGGTAGGGTCTTATATGAGAAGGATGGATATACACAAAAAGCCATGGCTAGTACTACAAAAATAATGACCTGCCTTGTGGCACTAGAAAATAGCAAGTTAGATGAAGTTGTTACCGTCTCAAAGTATGCATCTACTATGCCTGATGTTAAACTAGGAATAAAGGAAGGTCAAAAGTACTATATGAAAGATATGCTACATTCCTTAATGCTTGAGTCCCATAATGATGTAGCAGTTGCAATAGCAGAACATATAGGTGGGACAGTAGAAGGTTTTGCGGCTATGATGAACGAAAGGGCTAAGGAGCTCGGCTGTGAAAACACTAATTTTGTTACTCCTAATGGTTTGGATGCAGAAGGACACTATACTACAGCTGTAGAAATATCGAAAATAGCAAGTTATGCAGTCCAAAACTCAGATTTTCTAACAATTACCAATGCTCCTAACTGGACATTTAATGAAATAACTAATAATCGTTCATTTATGGTAAGTAATAAGGATAAGTTCCTATATATGTATGATGGTGCCATTGGAGTTAAAACAGGTTTTACTAATAATGCAGGATATTGTTTTGTAGGTGCAGTTAAAAAAGACGGTAATACATTTGTATCATCTGTTTTAGGTTCAGGATGGCCCCCTAATAGGACCATGAAATGGAAAGATACAACAAAGTTAATGGATTTTGCAAGTAAGGCTTTTGTAAAGGCAGATATCTTTTACCCACATACATTTACACCAATCTATGTTAAGGATGGTATAGAAAAAGTTGTAGACCTCTACTACAATGGTGAGATACCAATATTAATAAGGGATAAAGATTACATAAAAATATCTTATTACATGCCTAAGCAACTTGAAGCTCCAGTAGATAAAAATACAATAATTGGCAAAGCAACATATTTTGTTAATGATGAACTTATAAAGGAAATACCTATTTTAACAAGAGACAGTATAGCAGAAATTGATTTAGAATATTGTATAGATAAGGTTATTTCTTTGTGGTTAAGTAAGTTTTTAAATAAAGTGAGGTAACAGGGAAATAATATAATTAGTTTATCAAAGGCAAAAAGGTGAATTATACTGATTCCTGTGGTATAATCCTGTCTTTGACACTTGAAAGAGATTAAAACTCTGAAAGGCCTTGTAAACAATACATTTCAGAGTTTTTAATTTTTAAAGAAAGTGCGTACTTTATCTAATTTTTTGTATCTTTTAAAATTTCTTTTATTTGTTTTTCACTTACTATTTCATAATCAGTCTTAAATCCAAAAACATCATGTAAAGCATCAGTAAAATCATTTCTAGTATAAGTTGGTATATATCCTGTATGTGGAACGCGTTCAAAATTCATATCTTTTAAATTACTAATGATTTCATAAGTCGTAAACTTTTCTTCTAATCTTTTTTCGAGAAATCTATATATTGTTAAAGCAAGAAAACAAGTGGTAAAATGGGCTCTTATTCTGTCATCACGACTTAAATAAACTGGCCTTGCTTTAAATTCACTCTTCATAATTCTGAAACTTTCTTCGATTTCCCAGCGTCCATGATTTATTTTTACTATAGCTGGAACAGCATCTTCCAAGTTTGTACATACCGCATAAAATCCATCATACTTTTCCTCGCTTGCAACTGCATCTTCATCTATACTATGGACAACTTCATCAGCGATTTCCCCATCTTTAGTGACATTAGTAGATATTATAAAACGTTTTGGATCATTAGGACGTTTTTTATTTATTGAAGATGGATTATTTTCAACCTGCTTTATTGCACGTTCCACTTGCCTACTTCTAATCTGTCTTTGGTAATCCCTATATTTCAATGAGAAGGTGACTATAAGTCTCTGTTCAAGCCCACCTTCATTTATCCAACGTTCCTTGTAAAAAGTCTCTGTCTTGTATTTTTCGTAGTTTGTTTCATTTACATCAAAGGAACTGATATTATAGGTTTTGTTCTTACCAGACAAATACCAACCGCTAGGTTCTAGAGCCTACTTTTTCAAGTCTTGTTCTAGTTTTTTAACGGATTGAGTAGTAATAAAAGCTCTCCCTTGCTTATCGTTAAATAAACGATTTGCCTTTGATGGTAATCCAGCATCTGTACATACAATAAAATTTGACAAAAAAACAAAGCCTTTACAAGGCTTCTAGCGATTTTATTCCTATTCAAGTATCAAAGACCCGGTATTTAGGACCTACCTGCTATATTTCCACTTGCGTATATTTCCACTTGTCCATACTTGCGTATATTTCTACTTGTACATTGACCCAATGAAAATACTATGATATATTTTAAACAATAATATATTATCATTTTGTTATATTTAGAAGTCTTCAGTTGTTGGTCTGTCTATAAGTGAGAACTCTCGGAAAGTAATGAATAAACCTTGAGTAATTATACAGTATTAAGATATTACTAAGTTATAATGAAAAATTCTTAAAAAATATTTTAAAAAGGGTGACTCAAATAAGACTAGTTAAAAAGTCAGTCTTTAGTAAAAGTATGGTAATTACTTGTTAGGCAACATCAAGATTTGCTTTCTTGATTCTTGCATCAAGATGAATATTTATGCCAATCATCATTGTGAAGAAAGAATAGCGTTTTTTTACCATGTGTACGCATTTGATGTAGCCCATAATCGTTAAGAATACGATTGTTAATCCGTTCAGAGCTGGTTCTGGTTTTATAAGTCTCTTTCCATGCCTTAGTCTTGCGAGGAAAGGGTGTGAAAAGACGAATATCCCAGTCTGGTTTTGTATAAATAACCCGCCCATAAGAAGAAGGTGAGCAAGGTTCTTCTAGATTGCATATTTCTGCTTTTTTATACTTAAGTGGGCATCGCCACTTGTGGCGAGAACGGCCTTTACAAAAGCCGTTGTATACCATTTCATGACCTGATTGGCATATAGCTACACCTTGTTCATTAATGGATAAGGCAGGTGGAAGCGTGGAAGGTTTTCCTCTATTGCTATTTAGGTCAATGAAGGGTATATAATTCCAAGCTTTACAAAGCTCATAAGTAGGATAGTTATCATTAGCAGAGTCTAAACAGATATTCTTAATGGCTAAAGGAGGTGTAACTTCTCATAATTCTGCAAGAGCGACAACACCAGTAACACTATCATGACGCTTAGCAGAAACAAAGTGAAAAAGTAGTGGTAAATCAGTTTTTATCTGCTCATTATAGATGGAAAAAGCATAAAGTGTATGCCCATAGAACCAAGTATTAAGATGGCTATCCCAACCATAGGTAGCGTCAGGATCAGAATAACGTCTATCACATTTACAGTTATAAATGCCATCATCTTTACACTTATAAACCTTAGTTCCCAATGAAGATGAATGGGTATGAACACAAGTTCCATCTCCAGCAATGTTAAGATTATCCTTTGCTATCAAGCCAAGTTCCATGGAAGGAACAACAGCGATTAAGGAAAAGAGGTTTTGAAGAAGTTTTTCATACCTTGCATAATAATAATGGAACGAAAGATTTCGGCTTGATTAATAGCAGGTCTACCAATAGGTGAATAGTAGGGTGCAAGAAAATCAGCTAAAGGGTCTAAATTTAAAGCAGTAAGCTTATCCACAGAATCAGAGTAACTAGTAAGTCGTTTAAGCTCTGATTCATTAAAAGAAGCTACAGAATTAGAAATAAAATTTTGATAGGAAATATGTGACGTCCAATCTTTAAGCATAAATGAAGCACCTCCAAAAAATATTTTCATTTCAAGGGCTTCGCCGAAGACTTTTATACATTTGTCAAGTGTTTTATGCAAAAAAGTTGGAGGAAAATAAGAAAATTAAAAACAAAAAAGAGTACATACTCGGGAGTTACAGACTTTTCGAGAGTACTTTAAGTTACTATGGAGGGAAAAATGAAGAAAAATAAGATTATTAGTATCATTCTGGTTGTTACATTGCTACTCTGTGGTTATATTGCGCCAGTAGCGGCGGCGGGTCAAAGCAAAACAATTAGCATAGAAAAAGAAATCATTAATCGAAACTGGAATTCTTATCATATTCAAATAAACGGTATAACTATTGACAATATGATTGATGAGTATATCTATGATAATGGTGATAATTTATTAATATATAGTGAAGATAATTGTACCACTTATGTTAAAAACTCAGGTGGCACGATGGTAGTTTGGGATAATCAAGGGTATTATGAAGAATACAATAATCTTCATGAATCTGATTCATTATCTAGGGGCATGTATTCGCAGAGTATAGGAGTTTCAGAAAATCAAAATGGAGAAGTGTTTCCTACATACTATCGTCCTTGGACAAGTTATAATTGGACATATGGTCATTTAAATTTTTATCGAGGAATAGCAATTGGTGTTGTAGTTTCAATTCTGTTGGGAGCATTTGGCTTTTCTGGAGTTATGTCATCTATTGTTGGAACGGTCGCCTCAGCAGTGATTTCTGAAGGATTAACTGATGTATGGTTTGCAAGAGGTACGCGTTATAGATGGGACTATGAGAATGAACAGTACTTGATGGGAACTTTAGTAAAGTACTATCGAAATAGTGATAGAACTAATCTTATCAAGAGCGTCTATACTGAAAGTCGCCATTCTTATTATACATGAGGTGTACAATGGAAATCTCGGACAAGAAAAAAATTATTTTAACTAATTTTTTTATATTCGTCATATTCATCGGTGCGTTGATTGGCAATTTGTATCTGAAAAATGTGATGGTTTTTCTCATCGCCATCGTCCCTCTCATCATCCTTCTATTGCTACAACGGAAGATAGAAGAGAATTATAATTTGAAAACACAGATGCGAGAACACTGGGAGAGAGATACTCTCCTCAACGTACTAATTACCGTGTTTGCATTTTTATCGAAATACCATTGGGTTGCTATTATCGTAGCTGGAGTTTTGATGCTCTTAGTGATGTGGTTGACTTTTCAAACTTACTCAAAAGAGTAATAAGAGAATCGCCTGCAACGAGTTATACTAGGAATTTATTAGGGGGCTGTCGGGAAATAGGATAGTCTAAGAAACAAGGGCAGTATAACTCGAACGAGTTATACTGCCCTTAAAAATGTAT
This sequence comes from uncultured Lachnospiraceae bacterium, assembly GCA_964582385.1. Taxonomy (GTDB): domain Bacteria; phylum Bacillota; class Clostridia; order Lachnospirales; family Lachnospiraceae; genus JAAYRG01. Next base: position 9,493 of record CAZOSE010000021.1, on the reverse strand, counting down.
TGGAGGATTTAATTTTTTTGAGCTTGGTGGCTCAGTATTCAGATAAGGGCAGAAAAGGCTATAATCCTATTATGATGTTCGCAGTTCTCACTTATGCCAACATGCGTGGTGTAAAGGCGATTGATCAAATTGTTGAATTATATGAAAGAGACATCGCATTTATCTGGTTAACAAAAGGTCAAAGACCTAAGCGAGATGTTGGTAAAAACAAGGTGATGAAAATCAACGAAAACTGGGAAGAGCTAAAATCAGAATCCCATGCCAATATACAAAGTGAGAAAGGTATTTTCAATCGCCAGATACGTTCCATACAAACCGAAGGGCATTTTGCAGACATTAAGGGAAATAATCACTTTCGCAGATTTAACTATCGCTCAGAGGAGAAAGTAAGTAAAGAATTCATGCTCTATGTATTTTGACGAAATATAAATAAATATCATCGATTCATTCATGGTGAAATCAAAAAATTTGAAGGAAAATCGTAGCAGGTAGCCGCTTAAGAAAAAGATTGCTTATGCTAGATGAATCCCTTTGTTTTTTTTACCCAAAATTCAGATAGATTTAAAAATAACCAAAATAAAAGCAACTCCAGTGAATTTTCAAAGCTGTGAAAGTTTGATTATCATGGGATTGCCTCTATAATGGGTCTGAACGGGTTAAAAATCTAATTACCCGACAGCCCCTTTTTTCATGCTCGAAAAAATCTTGAGGTAAACTTTTAAAAAAAGAAATCCATAGAAGTTCACAGAGATTTGAGACCTGAAAATAAGTCTAACTATATAATGTGGATAACTTGTCTAAGAATTCGAAAATAGTAGAGAAGTTTCCATAATTGCTATTTTGGATAACAACAAAAGGATGAATTAAATTGATTCCTGTGGTATAATAAAATGATGAATTATAAGAGTTGATATTTTTACTCTCGTGAGAATACCATAAAGGAGTTTTATTATGTTACAGCTATCAAGACTAGGAATTAGGAATTTAGCTAATAGTGATTTAGTTTATTCCCAAGGCCTTAAAGACTACAAAGACAATAGAATAGTTAATGCTACTTGGTCAAAAGGCAAGAAACAGTACCGAATAGTAGTAAAAGATAAATTTAAATATCAGGTTGTTATCCAGGCACTTGATGAGGGAAAGTTTAACCATCATTGTAATTGTTCTGAACATTTAGAGAAAAAAGGAGCTTGTAGACATGTAGTTACAGCTTTGTTTTTCGTTCTTAATTATGAAGAAAAGACACTAATGGAAGAACCAGATAATCCAGAAGATAAAGCAGTATTTCAAATAATAGAGTATTTTTCCAATAGGAATTTGCTAATGCCTAAAGGTGAAACCTTTACAATAGAAGTTACACTATCAATCCCCGAATTACTTGATGATGGAAAAAGCGCCCATGCAACCTTTAGAGTAGGCAGCCATCAATTATATAAAGTACAATCAATTAAGAAGTTTATAAATGATTATTACGATGAAAAGACAATTTCCTTAGGTAAGAACTTTAAGTTTATTCCTGGAATCAGCAAATTTGATAAGAAGAGTAGAAAGATAATAAACTTTCTAATTGAAATATATGAAATTCAAAAAATAAGTAATGTAAAGTTTCATAATGATGTATTTAATAAAGATCAGGTTATTCTTTCTCCCCACCTGCTATTTAGGTTTTTAAATATAATTTCTGACAATACTTTTATATTAGAAATGTATAATAATACCTATGAAGATGTAACTTATCTTGAACAAAACCCGGATATTGAGTATTTGATTTCTATTGATGATGACGGAATTAGGATGGATTATAGCGGTAGTCATAATGTAACTCCCCTTATGCAAACAGGAGAGTTGCTTTATATGAATCACGGAATATATCATCCTAATAAAAGATTCATTAGGAATTATGCGCCATTTTATAACCATTTAGGAGATACTAAAGAACCCCTATATTTTAAAGAATCTAATAGGGATAAGTTTTTAGAAATAATATTACCTGTTATTAACGAAACCTTTAAAATAGCTATTCCAGATGAGATAAAAGACAGGTTTATTACAGATGATCTTGAAACAATAGTGTATTTAGATTTGGAGAAGTCTAGTATTATTGCAGAACTTCATTTTAAATATGGTGATATTGAATTTAATTCCTTTGATATTCCTCCTAATGACGAATATATTATTTTAAGACAAGCTTTAGAAGAAGATTCATTTCTTGAACTAATAGAAGGGTACGGTTTTCAACCTGATGAAACTAGATATGTCATAGATAACAATGATAAAATATATGACTTTTTATCAGAATATATTAAAGATCTATCAACAAAGTGCCAAGTGTTTTATTCGGATTCATTTAAAACTATGAAGATTACTGCTCCTGGTAGTGTTAATGCAGGTGTAAGCCTAACTAGCGATTTGAACTTATTAGAACTAGACATTGACTTTGAAGATATTCCAAGGGAAGATTTAAAAGAGTTATTTAAGGCCTACCAGGTAAAAAAGAAGTATTATAGACTAGATGATAATAGTTTTATTGACCTTGAAGATCAAGTGTTTAAGGATGTTTGGAATATTTTATCTAACCTAAATGTTTCTTATGAAGAGCTTGATAATGAAGTAATTGAGCTGGCAAATAGCCAGGCACTTTATTTAGAAAATGCCCTTGAAAACAAACGAATTACACTAACTAAAAACCAGAACTTTACTGACTTAGTTAAGACTATTTTAAATCCCCAAGTAAGAGATTATCCAATTCCTAAAGATATTAATGCTAAACTACGTAATTACCAAATTACAGGCTACAAATGGCTACGAACCCTCGCAGAATACAATCTTGGTGGAATACTTGCTGATGATATGGGACTTGGTAAAACCCTTCAGTCCATTGTCTATATTAAGTCCATAAAAGATTTACATGAAAACGAGAAGTTCTTAGTTGTTTGTCCTTCATCCCTAGTTTATAACTGGCAAGATGAAATTGAAACATTTGCACCAAACCTTACTTCTACAATAATTATTGGTACTCCAGATGAAAGGGAAGAAATAATCAAAAATGATAAAGATACTGATGTTTGGATTACATCCTACCCCTTAATTAGAAGAGATATTAAGTTTTATGAAGAAATTAACTTTAATACAGTTTTTATAGATGAAGCACAAAACATTAAGAATCCTAATTCACTTAATTCAAAATCTGTGAAACTTATTAATGCAAAACATAAATTTGCAATTACTGGTACCCCAATTGAAAACTCACTAACAGAACTATGGTCCATATTTGACTTTATTATGCCGAACTATCTATCTAGCCACAATAAATTTTCTAAGGAACTTGAAAAACCAATATTAAAGGGTAGTAAGGATGCCTTAGAAGAGTTAAATAGACGAACAGCCCCATTTCTACTAAGACGTATGAAAAAGGATGTTCTAAAAGAATTACCAGATAAAATAGAAGAGAAGAAAGTTTCAGATATGACAGAAGAACAAAGAAAAGTTTATTTGTCATACTTGGCTAATATTAGAGATGAAATTGGTTTAGAAATTGAAGATAAGGGCTTTGAAAGAAGCAGAATCAAAATTCTTGCGGCTTTAACTAGGCTAAGACAAATTTGCTGCCACCCTTCAACATTTTTAGATACCTATGAAGGTGGAAGTGGTAAACTTATTCTAATGATGGATATTATTGAAGAGGCTCTTGCTAATGGTCATAGAATCCTAATCTTCTCACAGTTTACATCAATGCTTTCAATTATGAAAGACAGTTTAGATGAGGCTAAGGTTTCTTATTTCTATTTAGATGGAAGTACAAAGGCTAAAGATCGAACTGATAATGTTAAGCGCTTTAATGAAGGTGAGAGGAAAATTTTCCTTATTTCACTAAAAGCTGGTGGTACAGGACTTAATCTAGTTGGAGCAGATACTGTAATTCACTATGATCCATGGTGGAATCCAGCAGTAGAAGACCAAGCCACAGATAGGGCTCATAGAATAGGACAAGATAAAACTGTTCATGTTATGAAAATGATTACAAAAGGCACGATAGAAGAGAAAATATTTAAGCTACAGCAAAGAAAGAAAGAACTATCAGATGCTGTAATTCATTCAAAAGAAATTTTTGTAAATAGTCTAACTCAAGATGAATTAGAGGATATATTCTCTTAAGTTAAATTAAAATATGGGACCCTTACCTTCTGGTAGATAGTAAATCAGAAAGTAAGGGTCCTATATTTTGTTTATTCTTATATTTTATTTATTCTTCTATTTTGAAAAAATGATAGTTCTTTTTACCTTTACGAAGTAGGAGGCCACCGTCTGAGTTAAAGTCTTCTGGAGTAAAAGCTTTGTTAACATCAGTTAGCTTTTCTTCTCCTAGAGAAACTCCGCCTTGTTGTACAGTTCTTCTAGCATCTGAACGAGAAGATGCTAGTTTTGAATCAACTAATAAGGTAAGAATGTCAATTCCTCCGTCGAATGTATCTTTACTATAAGAAGTAGTAGGAATGTTTGCTGTATCTTGTTCACCGCTAAAGAGTGACCTTGCAGCTTCTTGTGCTTTATTAGCTTCTTCTTGTCCATGAACAATCTTTGTAACTTCATAAGCAAGAACTTCTTTTGCTTTGTTTATTTCGGAACCATCAAGGGCACCAAGTCTTCTTACTTCATCCATTGGTAGGAAAGTTAAAAGACCAAGACATTCTTCTACTTTAACATCTTCTATGTTTCTCCAGTATTGGTAGAACTCGTAAGGAGAAGTTTTCTCAGGGTCTAGCCATAATGCACCCTTCATGGTTTTACCCATCTTTATTCCATCGCTTGTTGTAAGTAGTTTAAATGTTAAACCAAAAGCTGGAACTTGTTCTTTTTTACGAATTAAATCAACACCAGCAATAATATTAGACCACTGATCATTTCCACCTAATTGCATTGTACATCCATAATCTTTGTTAAGTTTAAAGAAGTCATAAGCCTGCATTAGCATATAGTTAAACTCAAACATGGTAAGACCTTTTTCCATCCTGTTTTTATAAGCATCAACAGTTAACATTTTATTAACTGAGAAATGAACTCCAATATCTCTCATAAACTCAACATAGTTTAAGTCTAATAGCCAATCAGCATTGTTGGCAATAATACCTTTATCATTATCAAAATCTACATACTTAGATATTTGCTTTCTAAAGCACTCAACGTTGTGATTGATTTTTTCTCTTGTCATAAGAGATCTCATATCAGTTCTACCAGAAGGATCACCTATTAGGGTTGTTCCACCACCAAGAAGAGCTATTGGTTTATGACCCGCTTCTTGCATGTGCATCATAGCCATAATTGTTAAAAAGTGGCCTGCAGTTAAACTATCAGCAGTAGCATCAAAGCCTATATAAAAGGTAACCTGTTCCTTACCCAGTAATTCTTTTATTTCTTCTTCATGGGTTGATTGTTCAATAAAACCACGTTCTTGTAAAACGTCGTAAACATTTCTAGACATTCTAATGTCCTCCTTAATCAATTTGTAAATTTAAATAATTATAAATGATTTTTTAACATATTGCAACTAAGTAAAGAGTTAGTTGTCATATTATATAGGTTTGTATAATAAAATAGTTACAAGAGTAGTAGCTAGGAGGGCTAGTATGGAAAACATGGATAAGCAAGCTGATAATAAATCTAGAGCAGATATTATTAAAGAGGCAAGGGAAAGCTGTAATAGAAATTTGAATCCTAGTATAAAGGGCATTACAAGTAGAAATCCTAGGAAAACTAGAGATACATATAGTAGTTTCAGTAGTTTAAGAGGTGATAATCTTTATATAAATCCTTTGAAGCAGATACTTATTAAGGTTTTATGTGCTTTTGCAATCTTTGTCGCGGTAGTGACGGTTAGCTCTTTGGATACTAGGTATGAAACAGATTATAAAGATAAGATACAAACAATACTTACTAGTGATTCTTCTGTAGAAAGGGCCCAAGACTTTTTTGTTTCTATATTAGAGAAAATAGCTAATAAGTAAACCTGGTGGAATTAATATATATAATTAATTTGTTTGTATTTGAGGGTATAATATTGTATAATGTGGTATATGTAAGATTCAAAAACTTGCGAGCAAAGTAAGAAAAACTATTAGCAAGCAATTTATATGACTTAATCTGTGGTTTACATATTTGTATGTAAGCCATTTTGTTGTTAGATTTATGATTTTCTTTAAATTAGAATGGAGATGTTAAATGAAAAAACTAGCACTTTCTGATGAAATCCTACTATCTGTAGATAAGCCAGCTAGATATATAGGAAACGAAATAAATATGGTTGAGAAAGATTTAAACAAGGTTGATATACGTTTTGCAATGTGTTTTCCTGATGTATATGAGATTGGAATGTCACATTTAGGTATTCAAATCCTTTATGATATGTTCAACAAAAGAGAAGATACTTATTGTGAAAGGGTTTATTCACCATGGGTTGACTTAGATAAGGTAATGAGAGAACAAAACATTCCGCTTTTTGCCCTTGAATCTCAAGATCCTATTAAAGATTTTGATTTCTTAGGTTTTACAATTCAATACGAAATGTGTTATACAAATATTTTGCAAGTATTGGACCTATCACACATTCCTTTACTATCAAAAGATAGAAGGGAAGATGATCCTATTGTAATAGGTGGTGGCCCTTGCACATATAATCCTGAGCCTATTGCTGACTTCTTTGATATTTTTTATCTTGGTGAAGGTGAAGCTTCTTATAATGAGCTTTTTGATATCTATAAAGACAATAAGAGCAGTGGTGGATCAAGGATGGATTTCTTAGAAAAGGCAGCTGCTATTGAGGGCATCTATGTTCCGAGCTTTTATGATGTCGCCTATAATGAAGATAAGACTATAAAATCATTTACAAAGAATAACCCTAATGCCAAGGACAAGATTAAGAGATTAGTTGAAATGGATTTAAGTGATACTTATTATCCAGCAAAACCAATTGTTCCTTATGTACAAGCTACCCAAGACCGTGTAGTTCTTGAAATTCAAAGAGGTTGTATTAGAGGCTGTCGTTTTTGTCAAGCTGGTATGGTATATCGTCCACTTAGAGAGCGAAGTCTTGAATTTCTAAAGGATATAGCAGGACAAATGCTTGAAAATACAGGCCACGAAGAAATATCCCTAAGTTCATTAAGCTCTAGTGACTATTCACAGCTTCAGGAACTTGTATATTACCTGATTGATGAGTTTGGAACTAAGGGTGTAAACATATCTCTACCGTCACTTCGTATTGATGCATTTGCTCTAGATGTAATGAGTAAGGTTCAAGATATTAAAAAGAGTAGTTTGACTTTTGCTCCAGAAGCAGGTAGCCAAAGACTTAGGGATGTTGTTAACAAGGGACTATCAGAAGAAGAAATCTTAAAAGGTGCAGCAGATGCTTTTGAAGGTGGATGGAATAGAGTTAAGCTTTACTTTATGCTAGGACTTCCTACTGAGAACTTTGATGATGTGGAAGGTATAGCTGTACTTGCTGATAAAATTGCAAGAATATATTATGAGATTCCAAAAGATAAAAGAAATGGAAGAGTTAATATTAATGTAAGTACTTCCTACTTTGTTCCAAAGCCATTTACACCTTTTCAATGGTCAGCTATGGAGACAAAGGATAATTATTTGGAAAAACAAAGATTTTTAAGGGGTAAAATTGCTGACCAACTTAATAGAAAAAGTTTAAGGTTTAACTGGCATGATGCTGAAACAAGTATAATAGAAGGAATTTTTGCTAGAGGTGATAGAAGAGTAGCTAAAGCAATCTATGATGCTTATAAAGCAGGTTGTATTTATGATTCCTGGTCAGAACACTTTGATTTTAATAAATGGGTACAAGCCTTTGAAGACAATGATATAAGGGCCGATTTTTATGCTAACAGAGAAAGAGACCTTGAAGAGATTCTTCCATGGGACTTTATAGATGTTGGTGTAACAAAACAATTCTTATGGAGAGACTATAACAGAAGCCAAAAAGAAAAAACCACTATTAATTGTGCCGATGGTTGTGCTAATTGTGGAGCTAATGTATTTGGTGGAGGAATTTGTTTTGATGGGCAAGGAGGTCAAGGTAGACAATGATAGCACGAATTAAATTTACGAAGACTGGTTCAGCAAAGTTTATAGGTCATCTAGATTTACTAAGATATTTTCAAAAGGCATTTAGAAGGGCAAAGCTTGATATGACATATTCACAAGGTTATAGTCCACGTCCAATAACAACCTTTGCAGCACCTCTTGGTGTTGGTTTGACAAGTAAAGGAGAGTACTTAGATATAACCCTAAACACTTGTGATGATGCTAAAACAATGATAGATAGAATTAATAAGGTAATGGCTAATAATATAAGAATAACAGACTTTATAATTCTTCCAGATGACAGCAAGAACGCCATGTCTGTAGTGGCAGCAGCAGATTATACTATTTCTTTAAAAGATGGATATGACTTTTTAACTGTTGAAGAATTTGAGAATGAGTTTACAAAGTTTTACAATCAAGAAACCATAAAAATTGTTAAGAAAACTAAAAAATCAGAGGTTGAAATGGACCTAAAACCTTTAATCTATAAGTTTGATTTCTTATCTCAAAGGGAATTAAATAACATTTCTGAAGAGGAAGATAGGTCAAGCTTACCACTAATTTACTTGCAACTAGCTACAGGTAGTGTAAATAATATTAAAGCAGATCTTGTTCTAGAAACATTTTGTAAATACGCAGATATTCCTTATAACACCTTTGCTTTTGACACCCATAGATTGGAGCTTTACGCAGATGTTTCCAAAGACCACAATAGAAAGCTAGTTCCCTTAAATAAAATGTACAATTAAGGATATGATTTTTCATGACAAATAACAAACAAGAAAACAAATTGATTATTACAAAAGAAGAAGGATATATAATCTCTAGTTTGTTTAGGGATAATGAAATTGTTGAAGTGGATTTATATCCTGCTAATGATAGTGATTCAATTCTAGGTAATATTTATGTGGGAAAAGTTAAAAATATTGTAAAAAACATAAATGCAGCCTTTGTTGAAATATTAGATGGTAAGATGTGCTACCTATCATTAAAAGAAACTCAACAAGCTATTTTTACAACAAATAACTCTGCTAATAATAAAGTGGTTATAGGTGATGAACTCTTAGTTCAGGTAACTAAGGAACAAGTTAAAACAAAAGCACCTGTTGTTACTACCAACTTGAACTTTACTGGTAAGTATGTTGTTCTTGTTCATGGCAAACCTTTTTCAGCTGTTTCATCTAAAATCCTAGATAAAAACAAAAAGCAAGAGTTGAAAAGTGTTCTAAATGAATATGTAACTGATAGCTACGGATTTATAGCGAGAACTAATAGCGAGTTAGTTAGTAAAGAAAGAATAATTCAAGAAATTAATGTACTTATTAAAAAATTTGAAAAAGTAAAGCAATATGCTATATATAGGTCTAGGTTTTCTTTGGTTTATGAATCTCCACCTGGA
>CAZOSE010000020.1:0-17658 GCA_964582385.1 uncultured Lachnospiraceae bacterium | reverse complement strand
AATGATATGGTGTTTTCTTTATTAGTTGAATTCACCATAATTCCCAGAACTCGTGGTTCTTTTGTAGAATTATACTCATAGTTTGGCAAATTATCTAAACGAATACCATAAGGTTTACTTTCAGGGTTTTCTTCTGTAATCCCAGTATATAGTTCACTTGAGAGGGATGAAAAAATATCTGTTGGCAATGTATCTTCCAAATTGTCAAAAAACTCATTATAGGTAAAGTTTTCGAAAATACTCTCGGGAGCTATGATAATATCAATTTCTTGGGCAGCAATATAGGTGGTAAGTCTCATATTAGTAGTTGCTGTATTAGATGCTCCAAATCCAAAGTTAGGATCCGCTATAGTTTCCCCTTCATCTAAATTACTATCTGTTGTTTCACCAGGGTTTGCAGGTAAATCCATATAATAGTTAATATCTATACTTACCTTTTCCATGTCTCCTAAATTCAAATACTCTCTAATTTCTTCCTCTAAGTTTGTAACGGTATCCTCTGCTAAATAGTTGTTAACAGATGCTATATATAAAACGTTTTCTGCTTTTGGTACAAGCATGGAATACAAAAGATATATTACTCCTGCAATGACTGCTAATGCCACCAAAACCTTCACAAAATAATATTCTAGAAAATGAGACCACTTTTCTTTTAAAGTCATTTCTCTAAACTTTTCTTTTTCGGATTTCTTATCACGCCTTTGATAAATATAAGCATCATCATCAAGGGTAGTATTTCTTTTACTCAAATTTTTCACCTCAAAATCTAATTTAATAGTACAGACTAATCATCAAGTGCAAGTTTATCACATAGGCAAACAAAATAAAAGATATTCTTTATTAAAATTAGATTAAATAAAATAAACACAAAATAACAAGTTAGCTTGTTATTTTGTGTTTATGACCCAAGATGTGCTAACAGGAGTTTATAAAGTATGCACATTCATTTATGTAGGGTTAATATTTGAATAGGTTATCCCGGTTTATTATTATGACTTTTGTTTCTTATCTCCAATGGATAGGAGAAGGTTTAATAAGATTCCAGAAATAGCAGCTGTAGCAATAGCTGGTAATTCTATACCAAACATTGGTATCATACCACCTTCATAAGCAAAGCTACCACCTAGTCCAATGATAAGAATTATTGCAATGACTGCAAGGTTTTTTGAACTAAACATATCTACTTTTCTATCCATCATAATAGCAATTCCTTGGGCAGCTATTATACCAAATAGATAGATGGATAAGCCTCCAATTACCGGTGTTGGTATAGAGTAGATTAGGTTAATTAATGGTGTAAAGGAAGATATTATCATTGTAATAATGGCTGCAGCAATAAGCACAAACACAGAGAAGTTTTTAGAAACTGCCATTGTACTTATATTTTCTCCATAATTTGTTCCTGCAGGTCCACCAATCATTCCTGAAACAATATCTCCAACTCCGTCACCGATAAGGTTAAGCCCCAGCTTTCCAGAGATGTTATATTTCTTCGTAGATTTTTTCTTTTGAGCTAGGTCATTTACATATAAATCAAGTTGATAAATATGTGCAGTTGATTCAGGTATAGTTGCAATAGCAATAGGAGTAATGGCTATTGCAGCGGCAAGATTGGCTTTTGGGAAAGTAAAAGTTGGGATATTAAATACGCTGTTTGTAACAACTGTATCAAAGACTACAAAGTCAATACCTGTAACTTGTCCAATAATTACAGCAGTTATATATCCTGTAAAAAGACCAAAAAGAATAGGCAACTGACTTAGCTTACCCTTTAAGTATGTGGAATATAAAATTGTTGAAATTAAAGTAACAATAGCGATTAACCATGCCATGCTACCTGCTAAGTCGGTTTGTAATGTGCTAACATTGGATGGGATACTACCAGCGTCGGTCATTGCATTGGCGGAAAGAGAAAGTCCAATTATAAGAGCAACACTTCCGGTAACAGTAGCTGGTAAAATTTTATCTATAGTATCTTTACCAGAGCGATTAATAATTAATCCTGCAATAATACTAATAAATCCTGATAATACAATACCAAATTGTGCATATGCAATTCTGTCATTAAGACTTGCAGCTGCAAGGGCTTCTGCCCCCATAATAGAAGCTATTGGTGCAATGTAAGAAAAACTTGAACCATAGTAAAAAGGAATCTTCTTCCCTGTTACAAAAATAAAAGCTAAAGTAGATAAGCCGCTTGCAAAAATAGTTGTTGATACATGAAAACCTGTAATTAATGCTACTAATACTGTTGCTGGAAACATAACAACGATTTGTTGTAATGCAAAAAGTATCAGTTCAAAAGCTGGTGGGCGTTCATCTGGTAAATAACCCACAATATGTTTATCTGATGTCATTAACCTATTACCTCCTAGAATTTTTATCATTGTCACATAAATTTGGTAATTTGTAAAGTAAAATTTTCAAAAAAAGAAAAATAAAATAAAATATTGATTTTATGTTGAATTCATTATAATATGAAGTATAAAAATATAAGGAGGTAGTTCTAAATGAAGACTAAATTAAAAGTACTATTAATGGTTTTTGTGTTAATCTTTTCTGTTGCACTCTACGGATGTAGCGGCGACAAGAACAATGTAGACAATGAACAGACTCCTGCAGCAGATGAAACTCCTGGAGCACCAACATATGGTGGTTCAGTTATAGTTGGTATTTTGCAAGATTTAGACGGTCTTGACCCACACAAAGCAGTTGCGGCAGGAACTAAGGAAGTTTTATTTAATATTTTTGAGGGATTGGTAAAACCAGATGAATCTGGTGAATTAATTCCAGCAGTAGCAAGTGACTTTTCGGTTTCTGATGATGGAAAGGTATATACATTCGTCCTAAAAGAGAATGTGAAGTTTCATAATGGAGAAACAGTAACTATTGGTGATGTTTTATATTCTTTAAATAGATATATAGAGCTAAATGAGCAAATGGAACCAGTCTTATCTAACATTTTAGAAATAAAAGAAGTTGATGAGAAAACAATTGAGATTTCACTTAAGGAAACAGATACAGAACTAATTGGATATTTGACTATAGGTATTATACCACAAGAGCATGATGATATTGATACAAAACCTATAGGAACAGGGCCATTTAAGTTCTTATCTTATACACCAATGGAAAGCTTAAAGGTAGTTAAGAATGAAGATTATTACCTGGAAGATATGCCTTATTTAGATGAGGTTGTTTTCAAGGTTATAACTAATACAGATTCGGTAATTATGGACTTGTTATCAGGATCAATTGACATTTTAGCTTACCTTACTTCCAATCAAGCAGAACAATTAAAGAACGATTTTAATATAGAAGAAGGAAACATGAACCTGGTACAAGGCCTATTTTTGAATAATGATGTAGAGCCCTTTAATAAAAAGGAAGTTAGACAGGCATTATACTATGGAATTGACAGGGAAGGAATTTTGGAAATGGTAGCCGATGGTAAAGGTGAAATTATCGGTTCAAATATGTTTCCAGGATTTGCAAAATATTACAAGGATGATTTGGCAGACCTATATGAGTATGATCCCCAGAAAGCAAAAGACTTACTAAGTGACGCAGGATACCCTAATGGGTTTTCATTCACAATTACAGTAGCTAGTAACTATCCTTATCATGTAGATACAGCACAGGTAATCGTTGAACAGCTAAAACAAATAGGTCTAGAAGCAACTATTGAGCAAGTTGAATGGGCTACCTGGCTTAGCGATGTTTATGCTGCTAGGAGTTATGAATCTACGATTATTGGTCTAGATGCTAAGTTAGCACCAAGAAATGTATTAGAAAGATATGAGTCAGGAGCTAATGATAACTTTGTAAATTACAGCAATCAAAAGTTTGATCAAGTATTTTTGCAAGCAATAAGAACCACAGATGATTCAGAGAAGGTAGCAAGTTATAAGGAGTTACAAGAGATATTAGCTAATGATGCCGCATCGATTTATCTTCAAGATCCGTCTTTATTAGTAGCTGTTAATAAAGAACTTGGAGGATATACCTTCTATCCAGTATACGTTCAGGATATGGCTAGGGTATATTATAAAAAGTAAAACAAAAGTAATAATAAGATGTGCCTTTTTAATTAATATAATCCGGTACCAAGTAAATGAAACTGGTACCGGATTATGCTAAGTAAAGGTTTAAAGGAGTTGGATATCATTAGATTATTAGTAAAAAAAATAGCATCTTTGTTTGCTACTCTTATAGTTGTGTCCTTAATTACCTTTTTAGCATTTCAGGTTATACCAGGAGACAGTGTGCTTATTTCACTAGGTACCAATGCAACAGAAGAAGCTATTGATCAAAGGCGAGAAGAACTTGGATTAAATGAAAATGTATTTGTTAGATATTTTAAGTGGCTTGGTAAGGCATTCAAAGGAGAATTCGGTGTTTCAAGTCAGTACCATATAAGTGTAAGTTCTTTATTAGGAGAACGTATACCAATTACCATTTGGCTGACAGTGATTTCGACTTTTTTAGTAATATTAATTTCTATTCCCCTTGGTATACTTGCCTCCAACAAGGTAGATGGTTGGATTGATAGAATGGTTTCTTTCATTACACAAGTAACAATGGCAATTCCACCGTTTTTTTTAGGTATAATTATAACCTTAGTATTTGGATTTACCCTTAGACTATTTACACCAGGAAGATTTTATTATCCTAAGGAGAGTTTTAATAAGTTTATAAGCTTTATGATTTTCCCCAGCTTTGCTATAGCGATACCAAAGATAGCAATGGTAGTAAAGTTTCTAAGAAGTTCAATTCTAAGACAACTAGATACAGACTACGTAAGAACAGCTAAGAGCAAAGGTCTTACTAAGGCAAGCATTATGTATTCTCATGTACTTAAGAATGCCTTAATACCTGTTGTAACATTCATTGCAATGGTAATAACAGACATATTAGCTAATAGTATAATAATTGAACAAGTATTTGGAATACCGGGGCTTGGTAGGCTTTTGGTAATATCGATATCCAATCGTGACTACGCCGTTGTTCAAGCAATTGTAATATATATTGTTACGATTATTGTAGTGTTGAATTTTATAGTAGATATCTTATACCAGTATCTTGATCCTAGAGTAAGAATAAGCTAATAACTTAGGATAAAGGTAATTTTAAGTTAAAGTAATGCACAAGGAGTATATTCGTGAGAAAACGAAAGAAAAACATAAATTTTATTTTGGGACTGATTATCATATGCTTTGTCATTGTGTTTGTTATTATGGGTGGATTTTGGACACCACATGACCCCAATGAAATGAGTGCAGTTCTAAAGAATTCACCACCAAGCTTTGAGCATTTGTTTGGTATGGACAACTTTGGAAGAGATATTTTAAGTAGGGTAATGGTAGGAGCTAAAACAACATTTATTGTTGCCTTTTTTACTGTTTCTATAGGAGCTGGTATAGGAATTCTAATTGGAGCATTAACCGGATATTATGGCGGTTTGTTTGACGAGATATTAATGAGAATAAATGATGGCTTGGCTTCTTTTCCTAGTATTTTATTAGCCCTTGTTTTTGTCAGTATAATTGGTACAGGAACATATAATATTATTCTTGCTCTAGGAGTATTATTTATACCTAGTTATGCAAGGATTATTAGAAGCGAGTTCATTACATTAAAAGAAAAAGACTTTGTTAAAAATGCAAAACTAATGGGAGCAAGTGATTTTAGAATCATGTTCGTTCATATTTTACCTAATACCAAACCTATTCTTATGTCATCAATAAGTATTGGTTTTAATAATGCTATCCTAGCTGAGTCGAGCTTAAGTTATCTAAACTTGGGTGTGCAGCCACCAGATGCAAGTCTAGGAAGAATGTTGTCTGAAGCACAGCCATATTTGTTTACAGCACCTTGGTATGTTATTTTTCCTGGTGTCATGATTATTTTAACAATCCTAGGCTTTAGCCTTCTAAATGACTCGGTGTGAAAGGATGTGTGATAATGGAAGATAAAAATTTAATAGATGTTCAAAATTTATCTATAGGATTTGCAGATTTAGAAAAGAATATGCTGCAAAATGTTGTTAACAATATATCCTTTAAAGTAAAAAAAGGTGAGATTCTAGGTGTAGTAGGTGAGTCGGGCTCAGGAAAAAGTATTACTGCTCTTAGCATTATGGGGCTTTTATCTAAAGAGGCTGTAGTAAAAGGAAGGATAGATTTTGATTCTAGAGATTTGTTAAAGTTAAACGAAGAAGATTTACGCAGACTAAAAGGCAGAGAAATGTCTATGATTTTTCAAGAACCCATGACGTCATTAAATCCTTCAATGAAAGTAGGGGCTCAAGTTGAAGAAATGTTGGTCTTACATGAACTAGACCTAAGTAAAGATGAAAGAAAGCAAAAGACTCTAGATGCCCTAGGTGAAGCAGGTTTAAGAAGAAGTGAAGCTATTTATCATAAGTATCCCCATCAATTATCCGGTGGAATGAGGCAAAGAGTCATGATTGCTATGGCAATGATATGTAAGCCTAAGCTATTAATTGCAGATGAACCTACGACTGCATTAGATGTTACTACCCAAGCAAAGATCTTAGAATTAATAAAAGAAATAAGTGAAGTTAATGGAACAACAGTTATTTTGATTTCCCATGACTTAAGTGTTATAAGAAAGATTTGCACAAGAGCAATTGTGATGGAAGCAGGTAATATTGTTGAAGCCGGTAGTATTAACGATATATTTGTTAACCCAAAAAAAAGCTATACAAAAGAATTATTGAAGGCAATGCCTATTATTGATTTAAGGGCTAAAGTAGATTCTAAGGAATATGTAGAAGGGGCTGTGAAAGAGAATCCTAGTATAGAGGAACGAGTTCCTGATAGAGATATGAATAATAAACCAAGAACTAGTGATAAAATTTTAGAAGTAAAGAAGTTAAATATTTATTATAAGGAAAAGAAGGGCTTATTTAAAAAGGAGTCAAAGACTCATGTTGTAAAAGATCTATCATTAAGTGTAAATAAGGGTGAAACCTTAGGAATCGTAGGCGAAAGTGGAAGTGGCAAGTCAACTTTAGCTAAAGGGATTGTAGGAATGATAGAAGATTATACAGGAGAGATTATCTTACCTAATATCAAACCTCAAATGGTTTTTCAAGACCCATATGGTAGTTTAAATCCTGTAAAAAAGGTAGAATGGATATTGGAAGAACCTTTAAAGCTTCAGACTAAGCTAAATAAAAAACAGCGAAAAAGTAAAGTATTAGAAATACTAAGAGAAGTAGACTTAGATGAAAAGTATGGTAACTATTATTTATCAGAATTAAGTGGTGGTCAAAGGCAAAGAGTAGCGATAGGGGTATCTCTAATAGTTAATCCTGAGTTTATAGTTCTTGATGAACCTGTATCAGCCCTTGATGTGACAGTACAACATCAGATAATAGAATTATTAAAGAGGCTAAAAGAAGAACACAACCTCTCTTATTTATTTATATCCCATGATTTAAATGTAATATACCAGATATGTGATAGGGTATGTGTAATGCATAATGGAGAAATAGTGGAGAGGGGATCAATTGAAGACCTCTTTATGAACCCAACCCATGAATATTCAAAAAGGTTGTTAAGATCTGCAATATAGTCTGAAAATTTATACAAATTATACAGAAATTAGGCTTTAAATATATAATAAACTTAGAAAACTTAGGATTATCATAAATTATATAGACATAAGATAAAAGGTGTATTATAATTCAAAAGGATTACTAAAATAGGAATAATGAAAAACTATGTAATATTTTTGTTTTCACATAGTTTTAATAAGGCATTCTCAAAACTTACATCCATGTCATTGGAACGCTTCTTAATGTGACTTGATTTTCTTCCAGCTCTTCTTTGCTTTTTAGAAATATGCCTTTCGAATAAGAGCCTATCAATATTGTTACTTGTATAATACATCCCATTAAAATTGATTGCATAAGCACCCTTACCAAGAGCTAAAGAGGCAACACCGTAATCACCTGAGACTACGATGTCACCTTTTTTTGTTGCATTGATTATAGCAAAATCAGCAGCATCTTGGCCTTGGCCAACCTGTACGATTTTACTATAATTAGATTCTAGTATATGACTAGTGTCAATAAACATAATAACATCTATGTTAAATTGTTTAGCAACCTTTTCGATAATGTTTTTAACAGGACAAGCATCAGCATCCACTAAGATTTTCATAAGTATCATCCTTATATAAGAGTTATTTAGTAAGGATATCTTAACATATAATTTATAAAATAAACAGCGACTATCCATTTAACTAATAAATGGAAAAAATTCTTATAAGATTAGAGAGCTAACTAGAGGTAGACATGAATAAGAAAGCAATTTTAAAACCTTATATAATTAAACATAAGTGGAAGTACATATTAGGAGTTATAACCTTATTTGTAGTTGACTTTGCAAATTTATATGTACCAGAATTCACCGGAGAAATAACTGATGGATTAGAGTCTGGGTCAATGACTATGGATAATATCAGACTACTTATTTTGAAAATATTAGTTTTAGGACTAATTATTGCAATAGGAAGATTTTTATGGAGATACTTTATTTTTGGCGGTTCAAGGGCTATAGAATATGAACTTAGGAATGATTTGTTTAAACACTTAGAAGGCCTATCTTCAGATTTTTATAATAAAAATAAAACAGGAGACTTAATGGCTCACTTTACAAACGATTTTAATGCTGTGAGGATGGCCATAGGACCTGCGGTTGTTACAACATTTGATGCAACCATCTTAACCACTATGGTAATTTTTAAAATGATTACCCATGTTAACTTGCATATGACTATTGTGGCAGTAATTCCAATGCTACTTATACTTATAGGTGGAATATTCTTTGGTAAAGAAGCAGAAAAACGCTTTAAGGAAAAGCAAGAAGCTTTTTCTCATTTAACTGATGAAGTGCAAGAAAGTATTTCAGGAATTCGTGTTTTGAAAGCTTTTGTACAGGAAGAGAATGATATTAATAAGTTTTCGAAATCTAATTTAAAAAACAAAGAAAAAAACATAAGAGTTGTAAGGTTAACTGCTTTAGTCTTACCTCTAATTGATGTAATAATAGGAGTATCTATTGTTGTAACTATATTGTTTGGAGGTAGGTTAGCTATCAACAATCAAATTACAATTGGAGAATTTGTTGCATTTACTCAATATATACTTATGTTGGTTTGGCCTATGATTGCAGTTGGTGAAAGTATTAATCTGTTTTCCCAAGGATTAGCATCACTAAAGCGAATAGAAAAGATATTATCAGTTGAGGCTGAAATCTATGATGGAGAAAATGTAGATACTTCAATTAAAAAACTTGAAGGTAATATAGAGTTTCATAAACTAGACTTTAAATACAGTAATGACCTTGCAAGTTCTTTGACAAATATTTCGTTTAAGGTAAAAAAGGGACAAACACTAGCCATTGTTGGAGCTACAGGAAGTGGTAAAAGCACAATTGCTAACTTATTGGTTCGCTTGTACAATACTCAACCAGGAACGCTTTTTCTTGATAACCGTGATATAAGAGAAGTTCCTCTTAAGGTACTTAGAGAAAATATAGCTTATGTTCCCCAAGAGAGTTTCTTATTTTCTGATACAATTGGAAACAATATAGCTTTTGGATCTAAGGACATTGACTTAGATGAGGTAAAAAAGGCAGCTAAAGAAGCTAGTGTACATAGTAATATTATGGATTTCCCACTGGACTATGAAACAATAGTAGGAGAAAGAGGAGTTACACTTTCTGGCGGGCAAAAACAAAGAAGTTCTATTGCCAGAGCCCTTGTAAAGGATGCTCCTATATTAATACTAGATGATGCTCTTTCTGCAGTAGATACAGATACAGAGGAAATAATACTAAGTAACTTAAGGGAAAATAGACAAGGTAAAACCACAATCATAATTGCACATAGAATTTCAACAATCCAAAACTCTGATCTTATTATTGTAATGGATGAAGGTATGATAATAGAAAATGGAAATCACAATGAATTATTAGAACTAAAAGGTACTTATTGGAACATATATAATAGACAGCAGTTAGAAAAACAAATTAGTTCTAGTTAGTATAGAATAACAACTTGACACTGACATAAGAAGGAAACAAAAACATGGCAAAAAGAGATGAAGATTATTACAGTAAACAATTAAGTACAAATATATTTAGAAGATTAATGAATTATGCAAAGCCTTATTGGCTTTGGATGCTAGTTGCAATTATACTAGTCTTGTTATTAACAACACTAGAATTATATATGCCTGTATTAGAAGGTGATGTAATTGATGAAATTATTACAAATAGAAGTTTTGATAAAATAAGGGGCATTGCTATAAGATATGTTTTTGTCCTAATTGGCTTCTATCTTTCTAATTTTATTCAAACTATGATTTTGCAATATATGGGTCAAAACATAATCTACAATATAAGGCAAGAGCTTTATCAACATGTACATTCTTTATCACTAAGATTTTTTGATATTACCCCAGTTGGTAAAATAGTTACAAGAATCACCAACGATGTAGAATCACTTAATGAAATGTATTCTACAATAATAATAAAACTATTTCGTAACTTTGTTAAAATATTAGGCTTAGTAATAGTGATGTTTTATCATAATGTAAAACTAGCAATTTATTCACTTATATTATTACCACTCATTATAGTTCTTACAATTATGTTCAGAAGAATATCAAGGGCTACATACAGAGTTGCAAGAACTAGGCTAACTACAGTAAATACATTCCTTTCAGAGCATATATCTGGAATGAGGTTTATTCAAATATTTGCTAAAGAAAAAGAAAAACACAAAGAATTTGAATTAAAAAGTAAAGAATTATATAGGGCAAACTTTAGAGAAATTATGGTATTTGCTATTTTTAGACCGATTATATATTTCTTATCTGTGGTTGCACTTGCTATAGTATTAGACCTAGGAAGTTTCTCTGTAATTGATACTACAATAACGATTGGGACATTATATATATTTATTAATTATGTTAACTCGTTTTTTCAACCAATTCAAGAAATGGCTGAACAATTAGGTGTTCTACAATCAGCAATGGCTTCAGCAGAAAAAATATTTTCGATTATGGATGAAGAACCACTAGTTGTAAACAAGTACAATCCTAATAGAAAATCAAACTTTCCAGGGAAAATAGAGTTTGAGAATGTTTGGTTTGCTTACGAAAAAGAAAATTGGATTCTAAAGGATGTCAGTTTTACCATTGAACCAGGAATGAGTGCGGCATTTGTCGGTGCCACTGGAGCAGGTAAATCATCAATACTAAATTTAATAGGCAGATATTACGATATTCAAAAAGGTACAATTAAAATTGATGGTATAGATATTAAAGATATACATACAGATGATTTACGCAGAGCCATAGGTCAAGTTCAACAGGATGTATTTATTTTCACAGGTGATATTAAAAGTAATATTAGATTATTTGATAATAAGATTACAGATGAAGTAATAAAAAAATCATCTAAATATGTAAATGCTAGCACGTTTATCGAAAAGCTAGCAAGAGGCTATGATGAACCCGTTATGGAAAGAGGGTCTACCCTTTCTTCAGGTGAAAGACAGCTGCTTTCATTTGCAAGGACTTTAGCATATAATCCCTCAATTCTTGTATTGGATGAGGCGACTGCTAATATTGATACAGAAACAGAAAAGCTAATTCAAGATGCTTTGAAAAAACTTATGGAAGGGCGAACAACTATAATGGTTGCTCATAGGCTTTCAACTATACAACATGTAAATAAAATATTTGTAATGCATAAGGGTGAAATTATTGAAGAAGGAACTCATCAAGATTTGTTAGGGGTAGACGGTATGTACAAAAAATTATACGACTTGCAACTTCAATAATAAAAGTAACAAATGCAATAACAATAGATAAAAAATGTAACTAATAACAATTAAAAGAAACTATTGATGTTTAAACTTATAATTATAATAAGATAAAAACTTTTAGACAAGGAATATAGATTCCAGTTATTGAAGTGATTACCACTATATTACTATTGAAAACATATTTCAATCTATGTTAGTCTAAGGGTGCATTAAAAAACAGGAAGAAACCAAGGAGGAAACCTAATGAAGAAACATTTTATTTCGGTTTTGATTGGATTATTATCCTTAGTAGGGCTATACACAGGTGTCACAAACCAGCCAAGCCAAGATGATATTACACCAATTGGAATTGAGGAAAATGTCGAAATCGAAGATACTCGACAACAAGACTTAGAAACAAAATTAGTAGAGGAAAATGTTGACAATCTTATAAATGAAACTGATGCTGAAGCTAAAAACTTAGCTAATATAGAAACAGAGACTATTGAAGAACAAAACAAAGATGAAACTAGACAATTAGAGACTGAGCCACTAAAGATAGACAGGGTTGTTACAGCTAATTCAAATGATGAATTAAAGGAACTATATAGCGAGTTAAGTAACTGTGACGGCAATACTATTTATACTAAAGTAATTGTAAATGGCAAAGAATACAAAGATAGTAATTCACAATATATTTTAAATGATTTAATTAATACATACGGAGCCAATCTAAGTGAATTAGATAATTCTTCAAATAAAAAAGAAACACAGCCAAAGGCAACACAGCCAAAGGCGACACAACCAAAGGTAACACAGCCAAAGGCAACACAGCCAAAGGCAACACAGCCAAAGGCAACACAACCAAAGGCAACAGAGCCAGCGACGACACAGCCAGAGGCAACACAAGCAGTAACACAACCTCCAACAACAAAGGCGGTTGAAACAACGCAGGCACCGCAACCTTCTTCAAGCAATTATGCAAGTGAAGTATTGCGATTAGTTAATCTAAAACGAACAGAAGCAGGTCTTTCATCCTTTACAACAGAATCAAAACTAACTCAGGCTGCAAACAAACGTGCAGTAGAAATAGTTAGCAAGTTTTCTCATGATAGACCAGATGGAAGTCAATTCTTTACAGTGTTTGCTGAATATGGTGTTAATCCTCAATCTGGTGGTGAGAATATAGCGTACGGACAGCAATCACCTGCAGCGGTAGTTAAGGCTTGGTGGGATTCTCCAGGGCATCGTGCTAATATTCTAAATGCTAAATTTAATAAATTAGGAGTAGGAGTTCATGAAGTAAACGGAACTATCTACTGGTCTCAATTATTTACTAACTAGTAAAAAACAAAGAAAAAGACTTATATAAAATACTGCCTGGCTTATGAAGTATCATAAACAAGGCAGTATTTTGTTATTTACTCGTATTTATCAAGTATACTAGATTGAAATTTTGGGCACCAAATCAATATAGATAATGCTGTAGCTACAAAATATCTGATAAGGGATTAGGCCCTTCTAATATTGTTCTTCCAACATATAGGTGGTTTGCATAATCCACTTGTACAGACCATTTGATTAATGAAATTTCACTATTAGTAATTTCAATACCGGTAATACACCTTGGATGTACGCAGCTCCCATCGTTAAAATATAAAGGTTCATCCTTAGTTGGAAATGCTGTTTTATGAGTATGGCCGGCAATAATCATCTGATTATTGTCTTTTACCCATTTTATCAAGTTTTTTTCTACCTTACTACGTTTGGAATAATTATCTGCAGTGCTAGTAGGATCCTTTAAGCCTATCAATTCTAGAGGTCCCCAAAGGTAACGTACTAAGAATCTAGATAATCCCCATAATAGATCGTTAAAGATATCAGCTTGATGTCCATGTGTTAAGAAAATTTTATGTTTATTTTCACTATTGTACAAAATCAATCCTTCATAAAACTTAATATCAGAAAACAGAGTTATATCATTTTTATCACATGGATTATTTTTTGAATTACACACCTTATCTATAAACCTAGGATTCTTCTTAACAACATCATGATTTCCATAGAGCATATATAGTCTGTTCTGTTGTTTGAATTTAGATAGTATCCAAAAGACATTATTATGGGTATCAATAACCTTTTCATAAGATCTGTTTTCCCATAACTCGTCTCCATCTCCAAGTTCAATATAGGTAAAGTTGTTTTCGTAATAATAGGACAATGCTGCAAAATATATATTTTGATTACGAGCAAAATTATCACCCCAGTTTCCAATACCTCTATGGCAATCGCTCATAATAATGATTCTGGAATCAGAATTAAAAGGAATATATTTAGCCCTATCATAAGTTTGGCTCAAACGCATTAATGCTATCTTTGACATAGGCATTTACCAAACCTTAATCTAAATATTTCTTTATAGAACTATATATATCATAAAGTTTTCTGGGTTTACCTATTTTTAAAACATCTTTGAAATAATCTGGAGATTCTTGTCTAAGTAAGTATAGTTTATCAATTACGTCGGTAAAGGAATTAGTAGCTTTATTAAAGAAATCAACATTTCTTACATTATTTTCTTGCATTATTTCTTCGGTAAAACTAGTTTTAGTGTATGGTTGTTTTGAATAAGGAGTATCAAATACGACATACACAGTGTTATCATTAATTGAATAATCATTATCCCTATATCCAACCTGTCTTAGCCCTCTAAGAAAAGCGTCTCTCATGGAGAGAGTAGGGAAGCTTATTTCAATATACATAATTAATTCGTTAGGATAAGAAAACTCACCTAGAATAAAGCTGGTTAACCACCAATGAAGGGCCTTACGACTTGATAGAAGCTCATCATTCTTAACAAGTGAAAATCCCATTTCAAGGCGTTCCTCATCGCCTACAGCATGATAAAACCTACCACTAAATATGCCAGCAATATTAAGATCATCATCCTTAGTGTTGTAAACCCCAATCTCCGCACCAGTAGTAATTCCATATTGGCCTTTCCAAAACTGTATTAACCAGTGCTTACCATTATAATCAAACTTGATAGGTTCGCTATCAAAGATTAAACTTAGGGCAGGTGCTGTTTCATCATAAATAGAACAATATCCAAATTGCCTTTGCCATGGAGACATAATAGAATAAAAATCTCTATTATCTAAGTCATAGGCAAATCCAAAAGGCTTTAAGTCTTCGTTAATGGATATTACCTTGTTACCATAACTTACTATATCCGCCTTGGTTTCATCAAAGTTGCCATTAGCTACATCAGGAATTAAGATTCTTTCCTCTTTTGATTTATTTAAGTCATCTCTATTATCAAGGCTGTCATTATTCTTGTTTAAATTGAAGGCTTTTATAATTAATACTAATAAAAGTAAAACTAAGGTTAGCAAAAGAATAAGGATGCCTAAAAGAAGACCTGTATTAGTCGCGAATGCTACGACATTTAAACAAGGTAAAAGTCCAGCAAAATATGCTTTACTAAATAAAAAATATCTCATTATATATATATCACACCTATATTATTTGTTACAACATAATATTCCAACAATAGTAAAGATGTTACATACACTCCCAGCATTTTGCTATTTGACTTAGAAACATCCTAGCAATATAAATTTGCAGACAATTAAGGCCGTATAACCAATGAGTAAGTAAAGGAGGGGAGACTTGTATGTCTTTCACCCATCTTTAATAATTCATCAGGAATACGGCCTTAATTGCCTAATATAGAATATTAAGTGTAGCATATTATATATATTACTTGTTTTTGTTAGGATTGTCTGTTTTGTTTAATACTATTACAGATAATGCAACAATAACCATAACTAAAAATAATGCAAACATTCCACTGCCCATAATTTCTAGAGCAGTCATTAAATTATCACTCATATGACTCTCCTTTCAAGCACATATCTATTTAACTATAATATTAAATCATTCCGCTAACAAGGCTTATGATTATACCACCAGCAACAGCAGATGCGATTTGTCCTGAAACGTTTGATCCTGCAGCATGCATTAAAATGTGGTTTGTAGGATCTTCTTCAATAGCCATTTTTTGAACAACCCTAGATGACATTGGGAAAGCAGAGATACCTGCAGCACCAACCATTGGATTGATTTTTTCTTTACGGAATAAGTTAATAAATTTAGCAAATAAAACGCCACCAATAGTATCGAAAACAAATGCAAACAGACCTAATAACATAATTAGAAGAGTGTCTTTTGTAACAAAGTCTTTTGCTTGCATACTAAAGGATATAGTAAGACCAAGTAGTAAAGTTATTGAGTTGGCAAATGAATTCTGAGCAGTTTCAGAAAGGCTGTTAAGTACACCACATTCACGCACGATATTACCAAACATTAGAAATCCAACCAGAGATACTGACATAGGAGCAATGAAACCAGCAACAAAAGTTACAACTACAGGGAAAATAAGTCTTGTTCTCTTAGATACACTATTAGGGTTATAGCTCATACGTATACGACGTTCACTTTTAGTAGTAACTAATTTTATAGCAGCTGGCTGAATAATAGGAACTAATGCCATATAGGAATAAGCAGCTACTGCAATTTGTCCCATATACTTAGAACCAAGTACTTGGGATACAAGGATAGAAGTAGGGCCATCTGCAGCACCAATCATACCTATAGATGAAGCATCAACTATATCAAATCCTAAAAGAACAGCGAATACAATTGTTATAAAAATACCAAACTGTGCGGCTGCTCCAAATAAAAACATTATTGGATTAGAGAGTAATGGTCCAAAGTCAATCATAGCTCCAATACCTATAAATAATAGGATAGGAAGTGCTTCCGATGCTTCAATACCTACTTCAAATAACCACTCTATAACACCTTGAGCTTCTCCAATACCCTCCATAGTTTGGTTAAGAACACCACTGTTGGGTAGGTTTACAAGTATTGCTCCTAATCCCATACCAACTAGCAAAGAAGGCTCCATGTCCTTATAAATTGCTAAATAGATCAGTGAAACTCCAATAACGTACATAACTAATTGTTGCCAAGTTACAGAGGTAATACCTTCAATTAAAAAGTTCATAATAAGAATTCCTTTCGGTTATGATAATATGTAATTGTATAAGACCCCCTAAAGCTACTATAAAAGTGCTGGACTTTAGAGTGAATATATAAGCATAATGTTAAAATATTCTATGATATCAGAAACATATTTTAACAATGACAAAACATAGATTAGCATAAACAAAAGCTTGTGTCAATTGTATTTTACCTTCAATTTGTCTTAGGTTAAAAAGCTTTAGTTATCCTTAGAATAAAATGGTTTTATTGGATATATATATAAGGTAAACATCAAAAAAAAATAATAAAAGTAATAGTAAAAAACTTATATATGTTATATTGTTATTATTAATACATATAAGTTTATATAAATATTGGTGCTATAAATTTTATATCTAGTATAAGAAAACAAAAAACTTTATAAATTTAATAAAATAGGAGTGAACAATATGAGTAACGAACATAAGGACCACAGTTATAATGATAATAACCATCATGATCATAATCTTAGCTCATGCGTTTCTATAGTTCCCATTTTTAATCACTTAGAAGATAATGAAATGCTAGAGATAATGAAAAAAATCAAACATTTAAATTATAAAAAGGGTGAGATTGTTTATATGCCCGGAGAGATATCTGACACCCTATATATTGTAAATAGGGGAAGGTTAAAGCTTTATCGTTTATCAGAATCAGGAAAGGAACAAGTAATTGGATTTTTAAATCCTGGAGAGTTTACTGGTGAATTATCTTTATTTAGAG